>JAFBAS010000142.1 GCA_019247605.1 Hyphomicrobiales bacterium | reverse complement strand
ATGCCCCGTGATCCTTCCTGCTCATTCATCCAGCCATGACCACCGCATGGGAGAGATAAAGCAGCAGGGACAAGCCCAGGAGCACGAGTAAGGCCGCCATCGCAAGGTCGAAGCGCGCGCCGGCGCCGAGGAATTCTTCCTGCGCATCGATCTCCTTTGACGTGCGGAAAAAACGCCAGGCCGCGGTCGCGATCATCCCGAGGCCGAGCAGGAGGAAGGCCATTCCGGCGGCGTTCGCAAGCCATTCGCGATGCGGAGCGCTCGGCGCTTTGCCAACGTTCAGCGTGGCGAACCGGAGGAAAAGATCGAAGCGCTCGATAAGAAAGCCGAACGCCATCACGGCAATGGCCGTGCGCACCCAGGCGAGGAATGTCCGCTCGTTGGCCGCATGATCCGAGTAGTGCCTGATCACGACGCTGGACCCTTTCTGGCATCTCTGATTTGAAATCCATAAAGCAAGCCGAGGATCGGACCCAACCCCTTTCGACATCTTGCAAAAGCCGAGCGCGCACGTCTTTTTCAGGAAAGCGTTGGGGATTTGCACGCGCACCAGAGGCGCCGAAGACACCGGCACGGGAGGGACAAGCATGTGGAGATTGCCTGAGCTCCAGAACGATTTGCGCGCCGCGACGCAAGTCCGCGACGTGCCGGGCGTGGTTGTCGTTGCCTCGACGGCCGATGGCGTCGTCTACGAGGCCGCGTTTGGGAAGCGCGATGTCGGCAAGGCCGATCCGATGACGATCGACACCGTGTTCTGGATCGCCTCGATGACGAAGGCGATCACTTGCGCGGCCGCGATGCAACTCGTGGAACGCGGCAAGCTCGAGCTCGACGCGCCCATCGAGACGCTTCTGCCGCAGCTTGCCGGACGACCAGTGCTGGATGTGGATGACGCAACGAACGAGGCCCGGCTGCGCCCGTCGAAGCGCGCGATCACGCTGCGCCATCTCATGACGCACACCTCTGGCTTTGCCTACAATATGTGGAACGCGAAGCTTGCGGCCTTCATGGAGCGCAGCGGCATTCCGGGTGTCAGGAGCTGCGCCGAAAAAGCGCTCACGATCCCCCTTTCCTCGGATCCAGGTGACAGATGGGAATATGGCATCGGCATCGATTTCGTCGGCAAGGCGGTCGAGGCCGCAAGCGGCAAAAGGCTCGACTCCTATTTCAATGACCATATCTTCGCCCCCCTCGACATGAAGGACACCACGTTCACGCTCGGCAAGAGTCAGCGCGCGCGTCTCGTTTCGATGCACGCGCGCGCCGCCGATGGATCGCTTGCGGCCATCCCATTCGAAGTCCCCCAAGAGCCTGAATTCCACATGGGAGGCGGTGGGCTCTACGGCACCGCGCGGGATTACATCTGCTTCATCCGCATGCTGCTCAATGGCGGCACGCTCGACGGTGTGCGCGTGCTCGAGCCTCAGACCGTCTCGCTCATGGCGCAAAACCATATCGGCGAGCTTTGCGTCACGAGACTACCGAGCGCGATCCCGGAAGTGTCGAACGACGTCGATTTCTATCCCGAACAGGAAAAGAAATGGGGGTTGAGCTTCCTTATCAACACGAGGAAAACGAGCGAAGGGCGAAGCGCCGGAAGCCTCGCCTGGGCGGGGCTCGCCAACACCTATTTCTGGATCGATCCATCCCGCAAGATCGGTGGCGTGATGTTCACTCAGATGCTCCCCTTCGCCGACCCGAAGGTGCTGAAGCTTTTCAGCCTATTCGAGAGCAGCGTCTATCGGGAGCTCAATCGACAAAAGCGCGTGACGTGATTTTCGGTACGCCCTCATTCGCAAACTCGGTCGTCATGGCCGGGCTGGGCCAGCCTCGGGCCGAGCATCCACGCCTTCCAAGCGCACGCGTGAACGCAATTACGTGGATGCGCTCAGTCGATGACGCATTGGCGGCCATCTCGGCCCGTCACACCAACCGCGACTGCTCCTTCGCGGCGGCGATGAAGCCCTTGAAGAGGGGGTGCGGATCGAAGGGGCGCGATTTCAGCTCGGGGTGGAATTGCACGCCGATGAACCAGGGGTGGTTTTCATATTCGATCGTTTCCGGCAGCACGGCGTCGGGCGACATTCCCGAGAAGACGAGGCCTTTTTCCTCGAGCCGCTCACGATAGGCGCGGTTTACCTCGTAGCGATGGCGATGCCGCTCGAAAATTTGCGCCGAGCCGTACATGGCGGCGATCTTGCTCGTCGGTGAAAGCCTTGCCTCATACGAGCCGAGCCTCATCGTCCCGCCGAGATTGCCGCCGGCACGGCGCCGCTCGAGCTCGTTGCCGCGCAGCCACTCCGTTAGGAGACCGACGACCGGTTCTCGGGTCGGGCCGAACTCGGTCGAGTTCGCCTCGGTGATGCCGGCGAGCGAGCGCGCCGCCTCGATCACGGCCATCTGCATGCCAAAGCAGATGCCGAAATACGGCAGCTTTCGCTCACGCGCGAAGCCCGCGGCTTTGATCTTGCCTTCGGCTCCGCGCTGCCCGAAGCCGCCGGGAACGAGGATGCCGTGCACATGCTCGAGATAAGGGGCCGGGTCCTTGCTCTCGAAGATTTCGCTCTCGATCCAATCGATGTTGACTTTGATCCGATTGGCGATCCCGCCATGCACGAGCGCCTCGATAAGCGATTTGTAGGCATCCTTCATGCCGGTATATTTGCCGGCCACCGCGATCGTGACCTCCCCTTCCGGATTTTCGAGCGTCTCGCTGATCTTTTTCCAGCGGCTGAGATCGGGCGGCCTGGGCTTTGCCATTCCAAACGCCGCGAGCACCTCGTCGTC
>JAFBAS010000054.1 GCA_019247605.1 Hyphomicrobiales bacterium | reverse complement strand
CATCGCGCCGATCGCCGCCGGTGCCCTCCTCGGCAATATCGATGACGAGATAAGGGAGTTCTTCGGCTCGCGCGAGCCCCTCATCGTCCCCTTCATGGGCTTCACGCTCGGCCAGACGATCAATCTCGGCGATGTCGTGCAGGGCGGCGTCGCCGGCATCGGGCTTGGCCTCTTCGTGCTCGTGGTGACGGGCTTCGTGTGCATCGTTGCCGACAAGCTTCTCGGCGGCCGCGGGATTGCCGGCGCCGCGGCGTCGAGCACGGCTGGAAATTCAACCGCGGTGCCCAAAGCGGTCGCGCTCGCCGACCCGACCTATGCGGCGATCGCGCCGATCGCGACCGTGCAAGTCACGGCCTCCTTTGTCGTCACCGCGCTCCTCACCCCGATGCTCACGGCGTGGATGTACCGCAGGGTGCACGGAAAGGCGGCGGCATCTGGAACGGTGGGCGAGGAGCTCGCGGCACCGCCACCGGCGGCGGAAACGGCGTAAGGGGCATGGATAGGAAGAGGAGCGCCTCGAGGCCGCCCTTTACCGCTTGTTCCCGTAGACCGGGGTGAGCCATTTGCGGTATTTGGCGACATTGCCCTTGGCGATGTCGAAATAGAGTTCCTGGATTTTCCGCGTGAGCGGGCCGACCTTGCCATCGCCCACGGGATAATGGTCGACCGAGATGATCGGCTGCACCTCGTGTCCGCTGCCGCAAAAGAAGGTCTCGTCCGCGATATAGAGCTCGGTGCGGTCGATCTCGCGCTCGATCACCGGGACGCGCAATTCGTCGCGGTAGAGCTCGATGAGCGTCGCGCGCGTGATGCTTTCGAGAATGTCCGAGGTGACGGGCGGCGTGATCACGGTGCCGTCGCGCACCATCATGAAGCAGGAGCCCGGGCTCTCGGCGACCTTGCCGCGATCGTTGAGCAGGATCGGCGTGCCGAAGCCGTTGAGCTTCGCCTCGACGGTCGCAAGTCGCGAATTGTGGTAGTTGGCCGCGGCCTTCAGACGCGAGGGTGAAGCATTGTCGGAATTGCGCCGCCAGGTGCTCACGCAGCTTTTCATGCCCGATGAGATGGAAGGCGCGTGCGGTCGGCTGAACGCGAGGACGAAGACGCGCGTCGAGATGTCCTCGGGCTTCCAGGCGTAAGGCTCGCCTTCGTCGAAATACACGACCGGGCGGAAGTGCACGCCATCCTTGAATTCGAGCTTGCGCAAGAGCTCGATGAAGCCGGTGGTGAGCTCCTCGTCGCTGAAGGGGATCGAAAGCCGCAAGATTTTCGCCGATTGCCGAAGGCGCTTCAGGTGCTCGGCGTTCTTGAAGATGTAGAGTTCCTTGTCCCGGTCGCTCCAATAGGCGCGCATCCCTTCGAAG
The DNA here is from genome assembly GCA_019247605.1 of Hyphomicrobiales bacterium. GTDB lineage: Bacteria > Pseudomonadota > Alphaproteobacteria > Rhizobiales > Beijerinckiaceae > GAS188. The sequence continues at coordinate 1,845 of JAFBAS010000054.1, read as the reverse complement.
ATGCTCGCGGCGCGCAGCACGGCTTCCGAGGAGACGTGAATCGTCGCCTTTTCCCAAGGGACGATCCTACCGTCCATCCACACATAGTCGGACTTGTCCGCGCGCGCCATGCGTTTTGCCTCCTCTGTTTCGGCTCGCTTTGGCCGAAACACGGTCGCTTGTCCATGCCGAAAACGGGAGGCAGCTTTCCGATGCTCGAACAGGGGCACCGATGCGCAGCTTCGGAACTCGCACAGCCTTTTTTTTGCAAGGCTTCCCTTTTTTCTGGGTCGAACCTCCGTCCCCATGTTATGATGAGACCATGGTCATAACGCTTACCCCCGAACAGGAAGCATGGGTTACGGCCCATGTCGAACGTGGTGAGTTTACCTCGATCGAGGCCGCCGTGCGGCAGCTCGTCGACGAGCGCATTGCCGAGATCGCTCTGGAAGAAGACGATTTCACCTGGGCCAAACCCTATGTGGACGAAGGGATCGCCGCCCTCGAACGAGGTGATGTGATGACGCTCGAGGAGCATAAGGCGCGTAACACTGCGCGCCTCGCCGCATTGAAACGATGAATGGCTCGCGTCATTATTTCCGGTTCGGCCGATGCCTATTTCGCCACGATACCGATCGATCTTTCTCAACGGGCCGGCCCTGATATCGCGGCCAAATTCACGATTCGGTTTGAAAGCTTTTCGTAAATGTAAAGGGGTCGTCCCTTACAAAGTCGGCCGCTCCTCACATCCGCGGGTTCAGGACATCGTTCAACGCGTCGCCGATGAGATTGAAGCCGATGACCACGGCCACGATGGCAAGGCCCGGAAACACCGCCATCCAGGGCGCGTCGAGGAGGAACTGGCGCGCAGCGTCGAGCATGCTGCCCCAGGAAGGCGCAGGCGGGAGCTGGCCGAGACCCAGGAAAGCAAGGCTCGCTTCGGCGAGCACTGCAATGGCGGTGGTGAGGGTCGCTTGGACGAGAATGGGCGGCATGATGTTCGGCAGCACATGCGCCAACAGGATCTTCGGATGCGAAACGCCCTGCGAGACAGCCGCGCTGATGTAATCCTCTTCGCGCACCGAAAGCGTCTGGCCGCGCGCGAGGCGCACGAAGATCGGCACGGCCGAGACGCCGATCGCGATCATCGTGTTCTCGAGGCTCGGTCCGAGAAAGGCCGCAAGCGCGATCGCGAGAACGAGAAACGGGCAAGCGAGCACCGCATCGGCCAAGCGTGAGATCACGACATCGGCGATACTGCCGAAATATCCGGCGATGAGGCCGAGCGGCACGCCGACCGCGACGGCGATCACGACCGAGATGAAGCCCGCGGCAAGCGAGGCGCGAGCGCCGAAGATGACGCGCGAAAGGATGTCGCGGCCGAGATCATCCGTGCCGAAGGGATGCGCGAGCTCGGGCGCCAGGCGGACAGCACTCCAATCCGACGCGACCGGATCATAAGGCGCGATGGAAGGCGCGAAGACCGCGAGCGTCACGAAGAAGAGCACGATGAAACCGCCGATGAGCGCGGCGGGCTCTTTGGCGAGCCTCGCCATCGTGCTTCTTGGCGCTCCCCTCGTCCTTGCAGGCACCACCGAAACGGCGCCATTCATCAATGACGGATCGCTCATCGCTGAATTTTGGGGCTCAGGGCCGCATAGGCGAGATCGGCCGCAAGGCTCATGAAAAGAAAGAACGCGGCCGCGCACATCACCACCGCCTGCACCACGGCATAGTCGCGCCCGAACACGCCATCCACGATCATCTTGCCGAAGCCGGGGATGCCGAATACCTGCTCGGTGAGGACCGCGCCCGAGAGAAGCTGGCCGAATTGCAAAGTGCCGAGCGTAACCACCGGGATGAGCG
>JAFBAS010000004.1 GCA_019247605.1 Hyphomicrobiales bacterium | reverse complement strand
CCAGGTGTTCGACAGCCGCAACGCGGGTTCGCGCATGCTCTCAGCCTCAGGCTCGGTGGCGGACGGCAACAATGGCGGCAACTACGCCATCACCTTCAAGACGACGACGGGCACGATCACGCCCGAGGCGCTGACCGTGACGGCGCTCTCGGACAGCCGCACCTATAACGGCAATGCCACTTCGAGCCTGGCTCCGACCGTGACCTCGGGCCAGCTTTTCGGCGGCGATTTGGCGAGCTTCAGCCAGATGTTCGACAGCCGGAATGCCGGCTCGCGCACGCTGACGGCCTCAGGCTCGGTGGCGGACGGCAACAATGGCGGCAACTACAGCATCACCTTCAAGACGGCGACGGGCACCATCACGCCGGAGGCGCTGACCGTGACGGCGCTCTCGGACAACCGCACCTATAACGGCACGGCTTCGTCGAGCCTCGCCCCGACGATCACCTCGGGTCAGCTGTTCGGCAGCGACATGGCGAGCTTCAGCCAGGTGTTCGACAGCCGGAATGCCGGCTCGCGCACGCTCACGGCCTCAGGCTCGGTGGCGGACGGCAACAATGGCGGCAACTACGCCATCACCTTCGTCATGGCGTCGGGGACGATCACGCCGGAGGCGCTCACCGTGACGGCGGCGAGCGACAGCCGGGTCTATAACGGCACGACCTCGTCGAGCGGCGCGCCGACCGTGACCTCAGGGACGATCTTCGCCGGCGATACGGGCAGCTTCAGCCAGGTGTTCGACAGCCGCAATGCCGGCTCGCGCATGCTCTCGGCCTCGGGCAGCGTGAGCGACGGCAACAATGGCGGCAACTACGCCATCACCTTCGTCAAGGCGTCGGGGACGATCACGCCGGAGGCGCTCACCGTGACGGCACTCTCGGACAGCCGCACCTATAACGGCACGGCCTCGTCGAGCGGCGCGCCGACCGTGACCTCGGGGACGATCTTCGCCGGCGATACGGGCAGCTTCAGCCAAGTGTTCGACAGCCGCAATGCGGGTTCGAGCAAGCTCACGGCCTCGGGCTCGGTGCAGGACGGCAACAATGGCGGCAATTACGCCATCACCTTCGTCACGGCGTCGGGGACGATCTCGGCGGCGATACTGACGGCGTCGGTGACAGCGACTGACAAGGTCTATGACGCGACGACGGCGGCGACGCTGAGCGCCGAGATGCTGAACGGGGTGTTCGCCGGGGACGTGGTGAGCCTCATCGGGGGCGCGGCGTCGTTCTCGGACAAGAACGTGGGAACCAACAAGACGGTGACGGTGAGCGGGCTTTCGCTCGGCGGCACGGATGCCGGCAACTATGTGCTGAGCCCGTCCGTGGTGACGACGCTGGCGAACATCACACCCGCGACCCTTACGATCAGCGCCGTTTCCGGCAACAAGGTCTTCGACGGCACCTCTGGCTCGACAGCATTTGCCCAAGTCACGGGACTAAAGGGAAGTGACAGCGTGAGCGGGCTTGCGGAGCGCTTCGACTCGGCGAATGCTGGAGGCCGAAGCTTGTCCTTTGGGCCGCTCACCGTCAACGACGGGAATGGTGGGGGAAATTACGTTCTAAACGTGGTCAACCCCATCGCTTCTGGAATGATCACACCGGCACCACTTATCGTTACCGCAAATAACGCGACGGGGGTCCAGGGCGGTCCGCAGCCGGTCTTCACCGCAAGCTTCGGCGGCTTTCCGGCTGGGCTCGGAGCAAGCGCGCTTTCGGGCACGCTCACCTTTACGACGACGCCAATTCCGGGAATGCCGGGAACCTTCGAAATCCTGCCCGGCGGCCTGAGCTCGAGCAACTTCGCCATTACGTTCGTGCCAGGCACGTTTTCGTTGATAAGTGGAAGCAGCCAACCAGGCACTGGCGTGCTCAACGCCGGCAGCACGTCATCGGGCCAGGCCCCGCAAGATGTGACGGGAAGCGCTGAGGCCCCTGCGACCGGATCCGGAAAACAGCCCGATTTCTCGCTGCCGCCCGTGGCGTTCTTGCGGAACTATACCGAGTTCGCACTCGCGGACGCGTTCATTTTCCTCGATCCCGTGGTGGCAAGCCTACTCCCTTCCAAAACGAGCGGGACGGGCGCGGACACCGGAAATTGGACGGTGCCCAGCTTGGATGAAAGAGGGAACCCGATCGGGAATCTCATAGGGTTCAACTCGACCTTCATCGAAACCTGTCGCGCGCGAGCCGCTCTTTGTCGGTAATCGATTAGGTGAAAACACAGTCGCGCGCCGAAAGTTTAGGGCCGTTGACCAAAGTATGCGATCACGACAATTAGAGTCGCTGAAAGCGGGAGCTTCGTGCTAAGGATCGGCGAATAGCGCCCTACGTAATCGAGAAGATCACATGGCTAGAACACCGTCCGCAAAAACTCCTGCGCCGCCGACACCCCCCGATCAGATGCCGCTGTTCTATAGGCAAATCGCGGCGGTGGATGCCGCACGCTACGCGGGCAAATCGCTCAAAACGAGCATCGGCTTCGACTTTGCGCGCAATACCAATGTGGTGATGCTCAACGCGGCGGAATTCGAGCAGGCGGCGCGCATATATCCGATCGTGTTCGCGAGCACGCCAAACCCGGCGGCTCTCGCGATTTTGGGCCTGCGCCAGGCCGAGAATTTATTCGTCGATCCCGAGGGAAGTTGGAGACCCAACACTTACATCCCGGCCTATGTGCGCCGCTATCCCTTCATTTTCCATCGAAGCGACGACGGGCAGCAATACACACTGTGCATCGATGAGGCCGCGGGCGCGCTCGAGGACGGCACCGAACGGCCGCTTTTCGTCGAAAACACGCCAAGCGACATCACTAAAGGGGCGCTCGAGTTCTGCGCGGCCTATCAGCGCGACAATGAAGCCACGCGCGAATTCGTGACGGAACTTGCGAAAAACCAGCTTCTCGTGCCCAATCAGGCGCAAATCACCCTTCCCGGAGGCGAAAACCTCTCGCTTGCAGGCTTCGAGCTGATCGACCGCGCAAAGTTCGACGCGCTCCCGAGCTTCGTCCTAACCGACTGGAGAAAGCGCGGATGGCTCGGCTTGGCTTATGCGCATTTCATCTCGCTCGCCTGTTTCGGCGATCTCATCGAGCGCGCCGGGAAGAAGCAGGTGCTGATGTAAGCCGGGCGATCCCCCAAGCAGCTGCTGGCGATCAGCGCGACTCATCGAACTCGCTCAAGGTCGGCAGAAGCAGACCGGATGAGCGGGCGACCAAATGGCTTCGCTGCCCCGGCCAGAGCCCGGCGTGCTTGCCGAATGGACAAGGCCTCATTAATTCGGTAACTCGACGGCCTCGGCCCGTTCGGCCCGCCATTGCCGCGACCACGGCGAGAATATCCCGTTGGGGGATAGTTTAACGGTAGAACAGCGGACTCTGACTCCGTTAGTCTTGGTTCGAATCCAGGTCCCCCAGCCATTCTTCGCGAGAGAGTTTGACCCGAACGTCTTCGTGCCGAGGTGCGACTTGCCCGAGGTGCGACTTGCCTGAGGTGCGGCTTGTCGAAGGGGCTGGCTCAGATGCCATTTTCGTGAGCCCATGACGAGGGGGTTCAATTCCTCAGCACCTCGTTCATGGCGCTGCCCAAGAGATCGAGCCCGAGGTCGATCTCTTCCTCCGACACGGTGAGGGGCGGGGCGATCCGCATGACCCCGCCCGAAGATCCGGCCCGCACGATATTGGCGCAAAGCCCAAGGCTCAGGGCGCGATCGGTAATGGCGTCGGAGAGCATGGCCGCCGAGCGCCTCTTGCCCGCGCTCTCATCGACGAATTCGAGACCCAACAGCAGGCCGCGCCCACGCACATCTCCAATGCAGGAGTGGCGCGATTGGAGCTCGACGAGACCCTTCTTGAGCTTCGCGCCCATTGTCGCGGCGCGTGCCGCGAGCTCGTCACGCTCGACGATCTCGAGCACCTTGAGGCCGACCGCGGCGGGAAGCGGGTCGTTCACATGGGTGGTGTAGAAGAGAAAGCCGCGCGCCGCACATTCGTCCGCGATCTTCTCCGAAGTCATGACCGCCGAAAGCGGCAGGCCCGCTCCCAAGGTCTTCGAGAGCACCAGAATATCGGGCGCGACGCCGTCTCGCTCGAAGGCGAACATGGTGCCGGTGCGGCCGAGCGCGGTTTGTGCTTCGTCCAGGATGAGCAGCATGCCGCGCTCGGCGCATTTCCGCTTGAGCGCGGCAAGATAGCCTTGCGGTAGCTCGATGATGCCGCCGCTGCTCAAAATCGGCTCGGCGATGAAAGCGGCAAGATTGCCCGTGCTCTGCCGGTCGACAAGGTCGAAGGCATCGTCGAGCTCGGCTTCCCAGGAGAGATTGGGAAAGCGTGGTCGAAAAGCGTTAGGCGCGGGAATGGCGAAGGAGCCCGCTGCCGCCGGACCATATCCGCGCCGACCGGCCTTGTAGGTCGCGGCCGCGGCACCCCCGGTCATGCCGTGCCAGGATTGGGCGAAGCCGACAACCTCCCAAGCGCCGGTTACGAGCTTCGCGATCTTGATCGCCGCCTCGTTCGCCTCGCCGCCTGTCGACAGGAGCATGACGCGCGGCAAGGAAGGCATGAGGCGCGCCAGAGCCTCGGCAAGGTCGACGACCGGAAGGCTGAGCATGCTCGAGAAAAGGTGATCGAGCGAAGCGGCGGCGCTGGCGAGGGTGGCCGCAATCTCCGGGTGCGAGTGCCCGAGAATCGCGCTCATCTGTCCCGAGGTGAAGTCGAGGACGCGCCGTCCGTGCGCGTCATAGACGAAGGCACCCGAGGCGCGGGCCGCGACAAAGGGAATGAAGTTGCCGCCGTAGCTGAGCATATGGCGGCGTGCGCGTGCCCAAAACGCCGCATCGCCCTCTTGGCCGGTCGAGGCGTCCATCCTTCCTCTCTTGGCCGCTATTGGGCCTTCATCTCTCCGAGATAAGCCTGCTGCACCATCTCGTTGTCGCGCAAGCTCCTGGCCGAGCCATGGAGCACGACCTCGCCGGTCTGGAGCACGTAACCGTAATCGGCGATCGAGAGCGCCATATTGGCGTTCTGCTCGACCATGAAGATGCTGGTTCCTTGCTTGTTGATCGCCTGAATGATGTCGAACACCTGCTCCACGAAAGCGGGCGAAAGGCCCATCGAGGGTTCGTCCATGCACAGAAGCTTCGGGCGGGCCATCAAGGCGCGCCCCATGGCGACCATCTGTTGTTCGCCGCCGGAAAGCGTTCCGGCCAACTGAGTGAGCCGTTCTTTGATCCGAGGGAAGAGCGCGAAGACCCTCTCCTTGTCTGACTCGATCTCATCGGTGTCGGTGCGCGTGAAGGCGCCCATCTCGAGGTTCTCGAGCACCGTCATGCGCGGAAAAAGGCGCCGCGCCTCAGGAACCGGCGCGATGCCGCGCTTCACGCGTTCGGCGGTCGGCAAGCGGTTGATCGGCTGACCCGCATAGGTCACCGCCCCGCTCTTCGGTTGCACGATGCCGAGAATGGTCTTCATCGTGGTCGATTTGCCGGAGGCGTTGCCACCCAGCAGACACACGATCTCACCATCACCCACCCGGTAGTTCACGCCTTTGAGGACGTGGAGCTCGCCGTAGTAGGTGTTGACGTCATTGAACTCAAGAAGCGGCGGCCGCCTCTGCGACTGCGTCTGTGGAGCGTCCGAGATAGGCACGCAGAACTTCCTTGTTTGAGTGGACTTCCTTGGGAGTGCCCTCGGCGATCTTCTCGCCGTGATCGAGCACGATGACCTTGTCGGCGATCTGATTCACTACCGCGAGCTTGTGCTCGATCATGAGCACGGTGACGCCGCGATCGCGCAAATGCTGAATCTGATCGGTGAGCTCGAGCGTCTCGGTCGGGTTCATTCCAGCGGTCGGCTCGTCGAGCAAGATAAGCACCGGTTCGGAAACGAGAGCGCGCGCGATCTCGAGCCTTCGCCGATTGGCGTAGGAAAGCGTGCGGGCAAGGTGCTGGATGCGCGGCATCAGCCGATTGCCGAAGATGCGCAGCGTCTCGAGGACGCGCTCATTGGCCGCGTCTTCCTCGCGACGCACCCTCGGGGTGCGCAGCACGGCTCCGATGGCACCCGTTTTTGTGCGCGTGTGCGTGCCCACGAGCACGTTTTCGAGCAAGGTCATGTTGGCGAAAAGGCGCAAATTCTGGAAGGTGCGCGCGATCCCGCGCTCGACGATCACATGGGGCAAGAGGCCCGTTACGTCCTCGCCGGCCAGCATGACCTTGCCGCCGTCTGGCTGAGTGAGCCCCGTGATGAGGTTGAAGAAGGTCGTCTTGCCCGACCCGTTCGGGCCGATGATACCGACGACGGACCCCGGCATCACATCGAGGTCTAAGCCGCGGACAGCCCGGATGCCGCCGAAGGATTTCGAAAGTCCGCGGATCTCGAGAAGCGGTTTGCTCGGGTCGATGGTGCGGCGATGCAAGGGGGTCAGGCCGCTTTTGACGCCGCTTCGAGAGGGCACCGCGGTCTGCTGCGCATGCGTGAGCGCCGTGACGGCGGCCCGCTCGGGAATGAGCCCTTGGCGGCGGAAGCGCATCATCACCACGAGGATGATGCCGAAGATGAGCTCGATCGATTGCACGAGATCGAGCTGCTTGAAGAATTCGATGCCTGTGAGGTCACCAAAGGCATGTATCCACTGCGTCATGTCTTGCAGGATCACCGATTGGAGAAGCTGCAGGATGAGCGCTCCCAGAACCACGCCCGCGACGCTTCCCATGCCGCCGAGCACGATCATCACGATCAGCATGACGGAGACGGGGAAGGTGAACATTTCAGGCGCGGCTGTCTGCAGCTTCGCGACGTAGAAAGTGCCCGTCGTGCCGGCAAAACCAGCTCCGATTGCAAAGGCGAGAAGCTTGAGCTTGACGCGGTTGACGCCCATGGCTTCGGCCGCGATCTCGTCCTCGCGAATGGCGAGCCAGGCCCGCCCGACGCGCGAATTCTTGAGACGAAGACTCACGAAGATGAGGAGCGCGGCGAGCGCAAGGCCGAGATAGTAGAACGGCAGCGACTTTACGCCGAAGGAATAGCCGAAGAGGGTCGGGGAGGCGACGCCATTCAATCCGGCGGCACCATTCGTCAGGTAGGGAACATTGCGCGCCACGATCGGCACGATCTCGCCGAAACCGAGCGTCACGATCGCGAGGTAGTCGCCCTTCAGGCGCAAGGTGGGCGCCCCGAACATCACGCCGAAGAAGGCGGTGATGATGGCCGAGATCGGCAGCATAAGCCAGAATGACACGGTGAAATGCACGGTTCCCGGCCCATCCGCGGCTTGGATGTGCTGGACGAGACCGAGCCATTGGAAGGGTTCCCAGAACCCCCACCATTCAGGCTGCACCTGGTAGGAGGAGAAGATGCCGTAGGCGTAAGCGCCGATGGCAAAGAAAGCGGCGTAACCGAGATCGAGAAGCCCCGCGAAACCGACCACGATGTTCAGCCCGAGCGCAAGGATCGCAAAAGCAAGCGCGTTCGCGCCGGCGTCGATATCGCCTTCATTATGGTCGATGAGCGGAAGCAGAACGCCGATCACGAGGAAGAGAACGATGAAACCACGTCGTCCCGCGATGCCGGTGGCGCGATCCCAGATGGCCGGGATGAAGCTTGCTCCACGCCCCATCGCGGGCGGCTGGGCGGTTTCGGAAGGTTGAAGCCGGGTCTCTGTCATTTGCAAAAACGCCCTAGGATTTGGTCGGGGCGGCTCGCCCGAGAAGACCGGTTGGCCGGAATACCAGCACCAGGACGAGGATGGAGAAGATTATCACATCGGTCCATCGCACCGCGATGTATTGGCCACCAAGGGATTCGATGAGGCCGATGAGTACGCCGCCCAGCATGGCGCCGGGGATGTTGCCGATGCCGCCGAGCACCGCGGCCGTGAAGGCGCGCAAGCCGGCCGTGTAGCCGATGATGAAGCTCGTGTAGTTGTAATAAAGGCCGAAGATCACGCCGGCCGCTCCGGCGAGCGCCGAGCCGATGAAGAAGGTGATGACGACCACGCGGTCCACGTCGACCCCGACCATGCGTGCCGCCTCTTGATCCTGAGCGGTCGCCTGCATCGCCTTTCCCATCTTGGTGCGCCGCACGAAGTAATGAAGCGTCACCATCAGCACGATCGAGACGCCCCAAAGCATCACCTCGCGCAAGCGCAGTACGGCGTCGCCGATTTCCCAGCGAATGTTAGGCATGGGGTTCGAATAATTCTTCGTGTCCGCGCCCGTTGTGAGCAGGATCACGTTGAAAAGAATATACGAAAGGCCGATCGTGGTGATCATCGGCGCCGTCCCGGAGACCCCGCGAAGCGCTCGCAAGCCGTAGCGTTCGATCAGTGCACCGAGGACGCCGGTACTCAGCATCGTGACGCAGAGCACGAGCACCAAAACGCCGACCAGCGGCAGGCCGTAGAGAATATGCGACTGCCCCGTGAAGCCCATGAGCTGCATCAGCCACATGGCAATGAAAGAGCCCACCATGAAGATATTGAAATGGGCGAAGTTGATCAGCTCGATGATGCCGTAAACCATCGTGAACCCGAGCGCGAGTAGCGCGTACATCGCGCCCAGGCTCAACCCGTTGATAACCTGCTGAAGCAGGATCTCCCAAGATTCCACGCTAGGACTCCCGTTCAGCGTCGAAGCCGCGTGGGCTTACGACTGAGGTGCTACGCCGATATACGGATTTTGATGGGTGAGATCATCATCCGGATACTTGGCGTCGTGCTTATATTGGAAGACGCTCACGGTGCGATCCTTGATGTCGCCATTCTCGTCAAAGGAGACGACACCCTGGAGCGTCTTCAGGTTGCTGGTCTGCATCGCGTCGCGGACATTGGCGCGATTGACCTCCTTGCCGCTGTCGGCAACTCGCTTGATCGCGTCGAGAACCACTT
>JAFBAS010000011.1 GCA_019247605.1 Hyphomicrobiales bacterium | reverse complement strand
CTCATGCCTTGCGTCTTCCCGATCTTGGCGATCAAGGCCGTCGCGGTCGCCAAGCTGTCGGGGCATGAGCGCGGCTACGTGCGGGCGCAGGCTTTCTCCTACACCCTCGGCGTGCTCGTTGCGTTTGCGGGCCTCGGCGTTTCGCTCCTGGCTTTCCGCACCGCCGGCTCTTTCGCAGGGTGGGGCTTCCAATTCCAATCGCCGGCTTTCGTCGCGGCGATGGCCTTTGTTTTCACCCTCGTGGGGTTGAATCTTTCAGGCGTGTTCGAGATCGGGGGCCGCTTCGTCAATGCCGGTGGAAGCGTCGCAGCGCAGGGTGGATTGATCGGGAGTTTCTTCACCGGACTTCTCGCCGTTCTCGTCGCGACGCCTTGCACGGCTCCCTTCATGGGCGCGGCGATCGCGGCAGCCTTGACCACATCACCCCTCGCGATGGTCGTCGTCTTCATGGTCATGGGGCTCGGGCTCGCCGCGCCCTATGCACTGATCGGCTTCGTTCCCGGTCTCGCCGGGCTCTTGCCGAAGCCAGGTTCGTGGATGGTAATTTTGCGCCAGGCACTCGCCTTCCCGATGTATGGGGCCGCCGCATGGCTAGTCTGGATAATCAGCCAACAGGCGGGCTCCGACGGCGTTCTCGCGACATTGACGGGTATGCTCCTCGTCGCGCTTGCGGCGTGGATCATCGGCGTCACGCAAATTCGTGAAGGTCGTCCCGTTCTGATCGGACGCTCGCTTGCCGGCCTTGCGGCGCTCGGCGCGATTCTCATTCTCGTGAGGGTCGAGACCGCACCGGCATCTCCTCTCAAGACGGTGATTACAGGAGAGGAACGGCCTTATTCCGCCTCGAACCTTAGCGCATTGCGTGCCGAGGGACGCCCCGTCTTCGTCAACATGACGGCGGCGTGGTGCGTCACCTGCCTCGTCAATGAACGCATCGCGCTCTCATCCGAGGCGGTAAAGCAGGCCTTCGCGCATCGCAACGTGGCCTATCTCAAGGGCGATTGGACGCGCGCCGACCCTGCCATTTCCGATTTCCTGCGCGAGCATGGACGTGACGGCGTCCCTCTTTACGTGCTCTTCCCGCCGAAAGGAGGAGATGGTGTGGTGCTGCCGCAAATCCTCACCGCAAGCGCTTTGCTCGAGGCGCTCGACCGTTTCGGGAGCTGAGCTTCCCCTCAAAATCCGAGGTGACGCGAGATGACGAGCGCTGCCGAGCTTCTGAAAGAGCTAGTTTCGATCAATTCCGTGAATCCGGACCTTGTACCGGACGCCGCGGGTGAAGGCGAGATCGCATCCTTTTGCGCGCAGTGGCTCGAAACGCGAGGCTTCGAGGTGCATCGCCTCGAGGAGCGCAAGGGCCGGCCTTCGATCGTCGGCATCGCCAAGGGCCGAGGCGGCGGGCGCTCGCTCATGTTCAACGGCCATATCGATACGGTGACGCTCGCCGGATATGATGGCGACCCGCTGCTGGCAAAAGTGGAAGACGGTAAGATCTTCGGCCGCGGTTCATTCGATATGAAGAGTGGCGTCGCCGCAATGATGGTGGCTGCGGCAAACGCCGCGAAACAGCATCTCGCCGGCGACATCCTCGTCGCCTGCGTGGCGGATGAGGAATATGCGAGCATCGGCACGGCGGAGGTAGCGCGTCATTTCAAGGCGGATGCCGCGATCGTCACCGAGCCGAGCCATCTCGAGCTCACGCTCGCGCATAAGGGTTTCGTCTGGTTCGATGTGATCGTTGAAGGACGCGCTGCGCATGGCTCGCGCCCCGACATCGGTATCGATGCGATCGCAAAGGCAGGCCATTTCCTCGTCGCGCTCGAGGCTTATGGCCAGAAGCTCGTCGTCGGCGAAAGCCATCCGGTCTTGCGTACGGGATCGGTGCATGCATCGATCATCAGGGGCGGGGAGGAATTGTCGAGCTATCCGGCAAGCTGCCGCATCTCGATCGAGCGGCGCACGATCCCTGGCGAGAGCGGCGACAGCGTCGAAATGGAACTCACCGCCATTCTCGACGCCATCGCCCGTTCGGTTCCCGATTTCAGCTACCGTATCGAGCGCGGCCTCGAGCGCGTGCCGTTCGAAGCGAAGACCGACGAGGCGATAGTCGCGTGCCTACGCAAGCACGCGACGCAGGCCCTCGGACGCGCCCCGAAAATTCGGGGCGAGCCCTTTTGGACCGATTGCGCCATCCTGAAGGAAGCTGGCATCCCTTCGCTGCTCTTTGGCGCGGACGGGGCCGGCGCACATGCGGCAACCGAATGGGCTTCGATCGAGAGCATCGAGACGCTCGCGCATATTCTCGAACGCACCGCCGTCGATTTCTGCGGTTGAGCTGCAGGCAGATCGGCGCGCGCACGCGCTTTTTGTGACGCGCTTCAGTCGACCACGAAAAGCTTGGCTCCGGTGCGGGTCGAGGAGCGATGCGCCGCGTCGCCGAAATCGGAGACCTGATAGCTCATCCCGGCGGTCAGCTTGAAGTTGCGCCCATCCTTGAGCTCGGTGTCGAGCTCGCCCTCCACAACGTAAAGAATATGGCCGCGGTCGCACCAGTGATCGGCAAGATAACCCGGCGAATATTCGACGACCCTCACGCGAACGTCGCCGATGTTGAGCGTGCGCCAGATCGCCTTGCCCGTGGTGCCGGCATGTTCGGTTGCCGGCACCGAGCCCCAATCGGTGGCGGTGAAGGCAAGCGGCGGTATCTTCAAAGCTGCTTGAGCAGTGCGGCCGCGCCAGAAAGATCCGCCTTTCCAGGCGCATCCTCGACGTTGAGCGACTTCACCACGCCATCCTCGACCAGCATCGAATAGCGCTTCGAGCGTGTGCCGAGCCCGAAACCGGAGCCGTCCATGGAAAGGCCGAGAGCCTTGGCGAAGTCACCATTGCCATCCGCGAGGAACTCGATCCTGCCTTGCCCGCCGGTGGATTTCGCCCAGGCATCCATGACGAACACGTCGTTGACGCCCGTGACCGCGATCGCGTCCACACCCTTGGCTTTGATGGCATCCGCATTGGTGAGAAAGCCAGGAAGATGGTTCTTGTGGCACGTTGGCGTGAAGGCGCCCGGCACCGCGAAAAGAACGACTTTGCGTCCCTTGAAAACGTCGTCAGTGGTCTTGGCAGCGGGGCCATCCGCGGTCATCACGCGAAAGGTCGCTTGAGGCAGGCTGTCGCCGACGGCAATGGTCATGAGAAGTCTCCCGAACGCCGACGCGGGTCAATCCCGGCCCGGCTTGGCGCGGACTTAGCGCGGTGGCGTCCGAGTGTCGAGACTTCAAGCTCCCCGATTGGTGATTGTCGGGGGGCTCGACACCTCCTCCTCGATACCGAGTATCCCTTCCGCGACCAGTTCATCGATCAGCTCACGCTGATAGCCGAGCTCGGCGGCGATCGCCGCTGAGTGCTCACCCAGGCGCGGCACGTCGAGGCGAAGGCCCAGACGCTTTCCGTCCATCTCGAGCGGGAGGGCAGGAATTTCGATCTTGTTGCCCCTTTGCGTCGTCACCTCGATCATGGCCCCAGGGGTCGCGAGGTGCGGATCCTCGAACAAATCTTCAGGCTTCGTGATCGGCGCGAAAGGAAGCCCCGCCTTCTCGAAGCGTTCGATGATTTCGGCTCGCGTGAAGCTCAGGAACAATTCCCTCAGGACGGGCAAGAGCCGCTCGCGCGCTGCGACGCGCTGCGCGTTTGTCGCGAGCGTGGGGTCGGCGAAAAGCATCGGCAGCTCGAACTCCCGACAAAAAATCGCCCATTGAGTGTCCGTGACCACGCCAAGGAAAATCTGCTCCCCATCCTTCGATTCAAAAACGTCATAGATGCCCCACGCCGTCATCCTTGCCGGCATGGGTGGGGCCGGCTTACCCGTCACGGCGAATTGCGCCATGTGCTGAGCGACAAGGAACACGTTGTTCTCGAAAAGCGCGCTTCGCACCAATTGGCCTTTGCCGGTTTGGGCGCGCTCATGCAGCGCGGCGAGAATGCCGATCGCGGCGAACATGCCGCCCATGATGTCGTTGACCGATGTGCCGGCACGCAGCGGCCTTCCCGGCGGGCCGGTCATATAGGCGAGGCCGCCCATCATTTGGACAACCTCGTCGAGCGCACTGCGGTTTTCGTAAGGACCGGAGAGAAACCCCTTGAGCGAGCAATAGATGAGGCGAGCATTGTCCGCGCTCACCGCGTCATAGCCGAGACCGAGGGCTTCTAGGGCGCCTGGCCGGAAATTCTCGGTGACCACATCGGCGCGTGCTATCAGTTTTTTCGTGAGCGAGAGCCCCTTCTCGCTCTTGAGATCGACAACGAGGCTCTTCTTGTTGCGATTGAAGGTGGCGAAGAAGCCGGCGCCGGCGCCCACGAGCCGGCGCGTATTGTCCCCTTGCGGCAAAGGCTCGACCTTGATCACTTCGGCGCCGAGATCGCCGAGCACAAGCCCGCAACTCGGTCCCATCACCATATGGGAGAATTCGATGACGCGTATGCCGGAAAGGGGTCGGGTCACGGGAGAAACCTTTGCATTTGGGCAGGCGAACGCAAATGACACTCCAAGCCGCGCCATCCGTTTTCGCACCCGCCCGCATCCGTCATCGCTGGACTTCCCCGTGGCTCCGCCTTCCGTCTTCTTCCCAAAGACGACCGAGCTTATGGCGAGCCGAAGGTTAGTGAAACGGCAAAGTCGTGTCATCCGCCTCGCGATCACGCGCTGGGCCAGCCGACCACGAAACCCTCATCGTTTCAGGAAAGCCAAAAGATGCGCAAAGCGCGAGCGGGGTGCAGGCGCGGATCTCACGCCGCCAAGAGCTTCTGCACTTCCGTCACGAGATCGCGCAGATGGAACGGCTTCGAAAGCACCTTCGCATCTTTCGGGGCGTGGTTGTCGGGATTGAGAGCGACCGCCGCAAAGCCCGTGATGAACATGACCTTCATGTCGGGATCGAGCTCGGTTGCCTTGCGCGCAAGCTCGATGCCGTCCATCTCGGGCATGACGATGTCGGTGAGAAGGAGTTCGAAAGGCTCCTCGCGCAGCCTGTCGTAAGCCGAGCGTCCATTGTCGTAGGACACGACCTCGTATCCTGCGTTCTCGAGCGCTCGCACCAGAAAGCGACGCATGTCGTTGTCGTCTTCCGCGAGGATGATCTTATGCATGTCGCTGGGGCTCGGGTCGCAGATCGGCTGTCACAAATCATAAGTCACGCGGCGCGTAAAGAAGTCATGAAATTCCAACCACGCCGTCATTTGAACGATGGACAAGCGACGCGATGCGCAGCAAACTCAGGAGCCTTCGCGAGCAAATGGCGGGAGCCTGGAATCCGAAGATGACCACACGGACCCCTGAACCTGCCTTCGAGATCCTCGAGCCGAAGGAGCTCCTCTGTCCGATCGTCTTCTCGTCTCCCCATTCCGGGCGATTTTACCCCGAACCCTTCCTCAGCGCCGCGCGTCTGAGCCCTTTCGAGCTGCGCAGATCCGAGGATGCCTTCGTCGATCTCCTCCTCAAGCCGGCGGCCGAAAGCGGAGTTCCGCTCATCCATGCCCGTTATCCGCGAGCCTACCTCGACGTCAATCGTGAACCCTACGAGCTCGATCCGCGCTTGATCGATGGTCCCATCCCCGGCTTCGCCAACACCCGCTCGATGCGCGTTGCCGCGGGTCTGGGCGCCATTCCTCGAATTGTGGCGGATGGTCACGACATTTACCGGTCTCGCTTGCCTGTCACCGAGGCTTTTGAGCGCATCGAGGCCCTCCACAAGCCTTTCCACGCAGCACTGCGGCGGCTGCTCAACCGGGCACGAGCGCGCTTCGGCGTCGCGCTTCTCGTCGATTGGCACTCCATGCCTTCGGGTGACGCTTCCGGAGGGCGGGCCACCCCCGATTTCGTCCTGGGTGACCGGTTCGCGACGAGTTGCACTCCGCAAATCGTGGATGCCGTCGAGGCCCTGTTGCGGCGCAAGGGATTTTCCGTCTCGCGCAACAAGCCATACGCCGGCGGCTATATAACGGAAAGCTATGGCCATCCCGCCCAAGGCACCCATGCACTGCAAATCGAAGCGTGTCGAGCCCTCTACATGGATGAGAGGACCCTGACGCCCTCCGCAAAATTCAAGGGCGTTTCTCGGCACTTCGTCGACATCGCGAACCTATTGCGTGAGATCCTGCCGGGAGCAGAAAGAATCACGAGGGTTGCGGCGGAGTGATCGGCGCCGACCGGATTGCTCCACAAAAAAGAGGCCGCCAAGCGAGCTTGGCGGCCCAAGTCTAGGGAGGAAACGCCCAAGGAGGGCAGCAACCCGAGAGATCAGGTTGCAATGCACAAGATAGTCGTTGCGTCGCACAAAATCAAGGGATTCGAAAATTTTTCTCGCCCGCATAGCAAGAACGTCGAAATCCACCCAAAAGCCGTGTCCTGTGCCCTTGTCTCGCGAGATCGCCGCATTGCTGCGGGTCCCCTAATGTTGTGAAAAGGGGCAAGACGCCATCACTTCCGAGGCTCGGCGCCTGCATCAAGAGAAGTCCCTCAAAGGCAACTTCATGACCGCAGTTGATTTCGCTTCCTTCGTTGAAACTCTCGCCACCCATTCGGGTGATGCCATCTTGCCCTTTTTCCGCACAAGCCTCGCTGCTCTCGACAAATCCACAGATGGGGCGTTCGACCCTGTGACGGAGGCGGATCGCGCCGGCGAAGTCGCCATGCGTCGGCTGATCAATGCCAATTTCCCGTCTCATGGCATCATCGGGGAAGAATTCGGCGCCGAGCGGCGCGAGGCCGAATATGTCTGGGTTCTCGACCCGATCGACGGCACCAAAGCCTTCCTCTGCGGGCTTCCGATCTGGGGAACGTTGATCGGCCTCACGCACAGGGGCCGTCCCGTCTACGGCATGATGAATCAACCCTTCTCGCGCGAGCGCTTCAGCGGCGATGGGAAGGCCGCGCGATACGAGGGGCCCGCGGGAAGGCGCACGCTGCGCGTGCGCGCCTGCCCCGGTGTCTCGGAGGCGGTCATCTCCACGACGCATCCGGGCATGATGGCGCCGCCTGAAAGGCAACGGTACGATCGGCTCGAGACGCGCGCCAAGCTCTCGCGCTACGGCGGAGATTGCTATGCTTACGCCATGCTGGCGGCCGGCCACATCGATCTCGTCGTCGAGTCCGGGCTCAATCCTTACGACATCGTCGCCATCATTCCGATCGTCGAGGGCGCCGGGGGCGTGATCACATCCTGGAGCGGTGAGGATGCCTCGCGTGGAGGCACCATCATCGCGGCCGGCGACAAGCGCGTGCATGAGGAAGCGCTCGCCATCCTCAACTCCTAACGCGCGATTCAGGCCGAAACCGTGATCGTCTGCGCCTCTTGCGATGAAGGCGCCCCGCCCGGGATGAAGGCGTCGATCGCGGCGAGCGCCTGATCGCGGAAAAAATCGCGCTCCATCAGCAATTCGTGGCGTGCGCCCACGATCACGATGGCCGAGCCCGTCTTCAGACGCGAAGCGAAACGCTCGGTCGCTTTCATGGAGACCACACGCTCATCCCCGCTCGCGACGATGAGAAGCGGAGTCGCGATGCGGCGCGGCAAATTCGGATCGGTGAGCGCGCGCATCATGTGGCAGGCGGAGGCAGTCCAATCGATCGTCGGAGCGCCGACCCCAAGGTCGGGCGCGAATGACAAAGCCGCCGCATTGCGCTCGTAGCGAACGCGATCCGTCGATAGGCGATTGTTCTCGAACGGCATTGCGATGATCGAGCCGGGCCCGCCGCCTGGAATGAAGGACCGTCCCAAGCCCAAGCCTGAAAGCGTTATTGCGACCGCGGCGGTGTAGCGCGGCGCGATCACCGGTGAAAAACCGAGCATGGGGGAGAGCAGCGCGGCACGCAGCGCCGGCGTTTGCCCGCGTTGAAGGCGCGCGAGAAATATTGCAGCCCCCATGGAATGGGCGACGACAAACCACGGTTTTGGGCTTGAAAGCGCGGCCATTTCGGCGACGACCGCGTCGAGATCGAGATGGTAATCGAGGAAACGGCGGACATGGCCTTTGCGCGGATTTCGAAGGAGGCGCTGCGATCCCCCCTGCCCTCGCCAGTCGAAGGTGACGACATCGAAGCCGCGGGCGCGGAAATGCTCGACTGTCTCGAAGTACTTTTCGATGAATTCGGCGCGCCCTTGCAGGAGAAGAACCGTGCCTTGAATCGGCATGGCCGATGCAGGCCATTGCGCGACGCGAAGCGCGACGCCGTCCGCAGCGCGCACTCCGATGCATCTTGCGGGCGTCGGCACCGGGTTGTCGGGCGTGTCGACGAGATCGTTTCTCATTGAACGGGCCATGCCGACAGAGCTCCGACCAAAATAATGCGAAAGGGTCTCCCCAGGCAAAACGCCTCAGTCAGGTTCAAAGCTTGCGTCGACCGAAATCCGGTTCCGCCGTCTCCTGCCCTTGGCTCACGATGCCGCGCCTAATGGCGCGCGTTCGGGAAAAGAGCTCAAAAAGCTTGTCCCCTTCACCCCAGCGGATGGCGCGTGCAAGGGCCGAAAGATCCTCGTTGAAGCGGGCCAGCACTTCGAGGACGGCATCCTTGTTGTGCAAGAACACGTCGCGCCACATCGTGGGGTCGGAGGCTGCGATGCGGGTGAAATCGCGAAAGCCGCCCGCCGAGAATTTGATGACTTCCGATTGCGTGACGGATTGCAGATCATCCGCCGTGCCCACGATGTTATAGGCGATTAGATGGGGCAAATGGCTCGTCACCGCGAGCACCAAATCATGGTGATCGGCCGACATGATCTCGACATTTGCGCCCACGCCCTCCCAGAAGGCGCGGATGCGGGACACCGCATCGGCGTCTGCGCCGTGCGGCGGCGTCAATATGCACCAGCGATTGACGAAGAGCGAAGGGAACCCCGAGGCTGGCCCCGAATTCTCGGTTCCCGCAACCGGATGAGCCGGCACGAAGCGCGCATGCGCCGGCAGGCACTCGACGACAGATTTGATCACGGCGCTCTTCACCGAACCCACATCGCTCACAATCGCGCCTTGGCGCAGGTGAGGTGCGATTTCGGCCGCGACCGCGCCGCAAGCACCGACCGGTACGCAAATGATCACGACGTCCGCGTCGCGGACGCACTCGGCGAAGCTCGACGCGATCTCGTCGCCAAGCCCCAGCAATGCCGCCTCGCGGCGGACCTCCTCGGAGATGTCGAAGAGCACGACGCGGCGCGCCAGCGCAAAACGGCGGGCCGCGAGCGCGATCGAGGAGCCGATCAGCCCGATGCCGATGATCGCGAGGCGGTCGAAAGGCAAGGCGTCGCCATGTTGGCGTGAAAGCTCAGCCACGGGCCGGCGCTGCCCCGCTCAGGAAACTCTCGAGCGTAGATACCACCTTACGGTTGGCCTCCTCCGAGCCGATGGTCAGCCGCAACGCATTCGGCAGGTTATAGGCGCCAAGTGAGCGCAAGATGAGCCCATGGCGCGCGAGATAGGCATCGGCCTCCCTGGCCGTCTTGCCTCGCTCGGTAGGGAAATGGATGAGCAGGAAATTGCCCACGCTCGGCGTGACGGAGAGCCCGAGCGCACTGATCTTCGACGTGAGCCAGGCAAGCCAGCGATCGTTGTGCGCGAGCGCTGCCGCAATATGGGCATCATCCGCGATGGCCGCGGCGCCAGCCGCTATCGCGGCGCCATTCACGTTGAAGGCGCTGCGAATTCGATTGAGCGCGTCGACCACGTGAGCTGGTCCGTAGAGCCAACCGATGCGCAGATTGGCGAGCCCGAAGATTTTCGAGAAGGTGCGGGTCATCACCACGTTCTCGCTCGTGGAAACGAGCTCGAGGCCCGAAGCATAATCGTTGCGCCGCACGTATTCGGCATAGGCAGCATCGAGAACGAGGAGAACGTGGGCGGGCAGGCCCGCATGCAATCGCTTGACCTCGCTGAATGGGATGTAGGTTCCGGTCGGATTATTCGGGTTGGCGAGGAAGACGACCTTCGTGCGCGGCGTGACAGCTTTGAGCAAAGCATCCACATCCGTCTGGAAATCGCGCTCCTTGGCGATGACCGGCTTGCCTCCCGCGGCGCGAATGGCAATGGGATACACGACGAAACCGTATTCGCTCATCACGCCTTCGTCGCCAGGCCCGATATAGGCGTTAGCGAGAAGGCTCAAAAGCTCGTCCGACCCCGACCCGCAAATGAGATGGTCCGCGTCGAGGCCGTGTTTCGCGGCGATGGCCTCGCGCAGCTTTGTCGACAGGCCGTCGGGGTAGAATTCGAGCCCTTCCACCGCCGCCTTGAAGGCCTCGACCGCCTTGGGCGAGGGACCGAGCGGTGTCTCATTCGAGGACAGCTTGTAGATCTTCTCGACGCCCTCGGCCGTGCTCTTGCCGGGCACGTAAGCCTCGATGTCAAGCACCCCCGGGCGGGGTTGAGGGCGAGACGAGGCGGCGGGCATGGAGCTGATCCCGATTGGCGTTGAAGGCGTGGCGTTAAACACGCCTGTGGTGCTCGAGGTCAAGGCCAACCCCGCGCTTCTCATCCATAACTTCCGGATCCACCCCCTTTGAGCCCTTCAGCGCGAAAACCCCAATCCTGGCGAGAACCCCGTTACCCTTGTAACGGAATCCCCGCGTCCACGCGTATAGGGTTCAATCTTTCCCAATCGAAGCCGGCCTTTGCCGGCTTGCGAAACACGATTTGAGCGCTCCTCGAAGAGGCGCGCACGATTGCAATGGAGCATGCGGCTTCGGCCGTCTTGCGGTCACAGGAACGCGCCATGCTCGCCGGCACCCATCAAAAGCGGAGGAAAACCATGACCTCCACACATGTCAAACCGGCATATGTCCTCGTTCATCCCGGTATCGTGCGGCTTACCCATTGGATTAACGCGATCGCGATCATCATCATGATCGGCTCGGGCTGGCGCATCTACAACAATGTGCCGATCTTTTCCGCGATCCAATTCCCTCTTTGGGCAACGCTTGGCGGGGATCCCGATCTCACCTATGCGCGAAACAGCGATGTCGGCTTCTCGAACGCGCTGCTTTGGCATCTCGCGGGCATGTGGCTCTTCGTCGTCAACGGAATTGTGTATCTCGCCTATGCCATCCTCTCCGGGAGGTTGTTGGGAAAATTTTTCCCAATTCGCCCGCGCGAGGTGGCGGTGACGATCGCCGACACGCTGCGGTTCAGGCTCGCTCATGACAATCTCACGATCTACAATGCCGTGCAAAAACTACTCTATGTGGGTGTGATCGCGGCGATGATTCTGGCGGCGATTTCCGGACTATCCCTCTGGAAGCCCGTGCAGCTCCAAGCACTCATCAGCCTTTTCCAAGGTTTTCAGGGCGCAAGGCTCGTGCATTTTCTCTGCATGTCGGCGATCGCGCTCTTTCTCGTGGTGCATGTGACACTCGCCCTTCTCGTCCCGCAAACGCTGTTTGCGATGATCACGGGACGGGTGCGCCCCGCCTCTCGCATTTCACTCGAATCTGCGGAGTGAGCCATGAGCAAGCGATTTCTTTCCCACTCGTTATTTCGGCCGGCGTCAGGCATCGATCAGTCCACGCTGGTCGAGAACAAGCCCCTTATCCAATCCCTCGAGCGGCGCCTGTTTTTGCGGCAAGGTTTGAGCCTCGGTGCGCTGACGCTGCTTACCGGCTGCGACATCTCGAACAAGGAAAGCGTTCAGGGCGTCCTCAAAGGCTTCTCGCAATGGAACGACCGGGTTCAGGCGTGGCTCTTCGACCCGACGAAGCTCGCGCCGACGTTCTCGGAGGCGCAGGTGGTAAAGCCGCCGCGCTTCAACGCCTACTATAGCGTCGACGAGGTGAAGCCGGTCGATCCGGCCACATGGAAGCTCAAAGTCGGCGGACTCGCCAAAGACAAGCGGCCTTGGACGCTCGATCGCATCAACTCACTCCCGAAGGTCTCACAAATCACCCGTCATGTTTGTGTCGAAGGCTGGGACTATATCGGTAAATGGAGCGGCGTTAGCCTACGGCGATTCCTCGAAACGATCGAGGCCGATCTTAGCGCCAAATATGTCGCCTTCAAATGCGCGGATGACTATTCAGGATCGATCGACATGGCGAGCGCGTTACATCCGCAGACTCAGCTCACGACCCATTATGCAGACGAACCGATCGGGGATGCCTATGGTTTCCCATTGCGGCTTCGGGTCGCCACGAAGCTCGGTTTCAAGATGCCGAAATGGATCACCTCTATCGAGGTCACGAACGATTATCCGGGCGGCTATTGGGAAGATCGCGACTACAACTGGTTCAGTGGGTTATGACGTCTAATTTAGAAAAAGACCGCCGGATCATGCTCGGCGGTTCCCAGAGGCTTTGGCCTGTGCGAAGTACAATGACGCGAACGACCGAGCGATGGCCGTCTTGACGCCGAACATGGTCCATTTGCGCCGGGCAAGGAAGGCAGTTGATGAAAACCCCCGCTGATCCAAGCTTGCCTTGTGGCATTGCGGTCATGGCGAAAGCCTCGATTCCGGGTCGGACCAAGACGCGCCTCGTCCCGCCGCTCACCTTCGAAGAGGCGGCCGCTCTCAACACCGTCTTTCTCAAGGACGCGTTCGCCAATATAGCACAAGCCTCGGAAGCAATGCCGCTTCGCGGCTTTGCGGCCTACGGATCCATCGGCGAGGAGGCCTTCTTCGCAACCCTAGCCGAAGACCCACCCGGTTTGATCGCGGCGGCTCACCCGAATTTCGGCGAATGCCTCTTTGCCGGCATCGAAGGCGTGCTGGCAGCCGGCTGCTCTTCGGCTTGCGTGCTGAACGCCGAC
>JAFBAS010000190.1 GCA_019247605.1 Hyphomicrobiales bacterium | reverse complement strand
TGCCCGGGCCCGGTGACGAGGGAAGCGCTCGACACCTTGCGCAAGGCCGACACGATCTATCTCGACGAGATCCGCCGCGCCGGGCTCTACGACGCCATCTGGCAAGCCTTCGCGGTGCTCTTGCCGGTGCGCAGCGTCGGCGTGATGGGCGACGGGCGAAGCTACGATCAGGTGCTGGCGCTGCGCGCCGTGACCTCCGTCGACGGCATGACGGCGGATTTCTTTCCCTTCGACATGGGCTTTCTCGGCCGCGTCTCAACCCGCATCATCAACGAGGTGAAGGGGATCAATCGCGTGACGTATGACGTGACGTCGAAGCCGCCCGGTACGATCGAGTGGGAGTGATTTTGACCCATCCAGCGTTTCGATCTCTCGCCCCTCCAGGAACCCTCGTCCTTCGAAGATTGCAGGCATCGCCTTCTCGACCCCTTGCAGCGCTGAACTGTTTGATCGCGACGCGTCGCGCCGTCACGGCGTGTTGAGCGATCTGGGGCCGCTGACGAAGGGGCTGTCGCGGACGTAGAATCGCAAAAGCCGGTCCGCATCGCGCGTGATGCCGATCCGCATGCTTTGGCCGATCGCGCCGGATTCGGCGTCGCCACGTCCGAGCCAAAGCGGACCTTCTCGGCAAAGATCGAGCCCATCGAGGCGCCGGTCGATCCGCAAGGCCGAGGCGAGCCTTCCCGGCCCGCGCGCCAAGTCGCGCAGGTGCTCGATGCCGCGATTGCGCTTCATGATCGGGATGCCTTCGCGCGGCTCGAGCGCCCTGATGAGGACGCCAGCTCCGATGCCCGGCGCCTCGCTCGACACGTTGAGCATGTAGGAAATGCCGTAGGCGAGATACACATAGGCGTGCCCGCGCTCGAGAAAGAGCGCGCGGTTGCGCGGCGTCATTCCGCGATAGGCGTGTCCGGCGGCATCGCCCACGACATAGGCTTCCGTCTCGACGATGCGGCCGCTGAGGATCCCTTCGGGCAATTCGCGCACCAATGTCTTCCCGATGAGATAGCGGGCGAGAGCCTTCGTATCGATCGGCAGCTCGCGGCGCGCGATCGGCTTGGGGCGATGGCTGGGAGCTTCAGGAGATGCGCTCGACCCATTGCGCGCGCGACGGCCCGGGCTCGAAGGGGTCGGCGAAATACTGGGTCTCGCGGGCGACCTTCCCATCGAGGAACTCCATGATGCTCACGGTGTAGGACGGCCGCCCGTCATAGCTCAGCACGAATTCGGTGATCCAGAGTTCGCCGGCCCCGACGATCCGTCGCACGGTGAAGCGCTTCCGATTGGGCTGCGCCGCGCGCGACGCCTGGATGCGTCGCCGGCCATGGATACGCTCGCCCGATTGCGGATAGTCGAGCACCGCATCCTCCCGGTAGATGTCGTGCTCCGTCTCGAAATCGTTCACATCGGACGCCGCCCAGTGGCGATCCAGAGCCGCTCGAATTTCGCGATCGTCCATGGCTGAGTCTCCTTTGTCGCGTGGAGATCAAAAATAGAGCCGCCTACGCGAGTGCGATGCAATAGCCGTCACCCGAGCTGCGCTCGAAAACCGACACTCGCACAGGACGAGGCGGTTGTGTCCGCCAATGCAACTCACGTCAGCGCAATTTCGCAAAGGTCTCGCAAAGCGGGAGAAGCGGGGCCGCACCGCTGATCCTTCTCCCGTTTACGGGAGAAAGGTGGCCATCGCGAAGCGATGGTCGGATGAGGGGCGCTGGGCGTGAAGCACAACCGCCTCGGCCTTCCCCTGCCAAGCACATCCGAGCCGCTATCGTGACGGGTCCGGGCTCTACCTGGCCACAGGCTTTGCGAAGCTCACCCTCATCCGCCCCTTGCCAAGGCAAGGGGCACCTTCTCCCGCACGAAGAGCGCGGGAGAAGGGGGCCGCACCGCTGATCCTTCTCCCGTTTACGGGAGAAGGTGGCCATCGCGAAGCGATGGTCGGATGAGGGCGCTGGGCGTGAAGCACAACCACCTCCGCCTTCCCCTGACAAGCACATCCGAGCCGCGATCGTGACGGGTCCGGGCTCTACCTGGCCACAGGCTTTGCGAAGCTCACCCTCATCCGCCCCTTGCCCAGGCAAGGGGCACCTTCTCCCGCGCGAAGAGCGCGGGAGAAGGAAGCGCCCTTCCGTCGCCGCGCGCCCCCCTTCTCCCGCTTGCTTGCGGCAGAGATGAGGGTTTGGGTCGAAGCCGCCGGGCACGATCGAGTGGGAGTAAGGGGGCAAATATCCCCAGGCCCGATAGGCAGGGCTGGAGGGGGTCTTGATCATGCCCACAACTGCGTCGGCACGCCGAGCATCGGCCCGGCCTCGGCGAGCCCTTGGTCCAGCGTGTGCACCGTGGCACCGTGCTCCGACGCCGTCGCGAGATGCAGGGCATCAGCGGCGCGAAGCCCGAGCCTGTGCTGATCGACGAATTTCGCCGCCGCGCGGAAGTGCCCGCCTGTCACCGGCAGCACGGTGAAGCTCTTGGCGACGAGCTCGTTGAACATGGCGAGTGCCGCCGCGCGCTGCTTCAGGTCGATCTGCCCGGCCTGCAGCTTCATCGCCATGGCAGAGGGCACCTCGGTGATCGTCCAGTCGCTGATGAGAAGCTCTGCCGGGTCCTGTTGCGCCAGCCGGCTCTGAACGCGCGGCGTCATCATTTCATTGGAGAGCGCCGCGACAAGGAGCGACGTGTCGAGGTAAAGCATCAATAGCGATCGCCATCCCGCATCGACCGCACGAGATCGGCGGCACTCTCGGCTTGCGGCCGCATGGTCGAAGTCAGGGATTGGAGCAGGGCGGCATCGATCCGCCGGCGAGGTCTTTTCACCGCCGAGAGCCGCGCGACCGGCTTGCCGCGCCGGGTGATGTCGATGGTATCCCCGGTTTCAACCCGATCGACGAGCTCGCTCAGATGGGCCTTGGCGTCTGCTAGATTGACCGCGACCATCTCACGCTCCTGACCATGTAGATGGTCATATTATGCATTTGGCTCGAGAATTCCAGAGTTCGCAAGGCCTTCGGATCGACACTGTAGGCGTCATGGATCGCAGCAATTATCCATCCTCCTCCAGAATGGCTTAGCGGGCGCCGGCATCGGCAACTGTATTGCCGGCGCAAAAAAAGGGGCGACTTGATGATCCCAAAGCTGGTGCTCACCGATGCGCCGGATTGGTGTATCGAGGCGGCGGCCGAGGCCGCGCTTTATCGGCACAATGTCGGGCGGACCGGCGTGGCCGACCGACAGGCCATCGCGACCTTGGCGCTCGACCCGGAGACCGGGGAGGCGAGCGGTGGACTTTGGGGGCGGACGGAGCTCGGGTTGCTGTTCCTCGAAATGTTCTACCTGCCCGAGGCGCTACGCGGCGGTGGCATCGGAAGCGAGCTGCTGGGGATGCTCGAAGCCGAAGCGCGACGCCGTGGCTGCCGCGAAGCGGTGGTGGAGACAAGCACCTTTCAGGCGCCGGGCTTTTACGTGCGGCACGGCTACACCGAGTTCGGGCGCGTGCCGTTTACTGTCGAGGGCGAGGCGCGCGTGTTCCTACGCAAATCCTTATGTGACGAGGGGGCCAAATCGACCTGACAATGGCCTCCCTTATTCCGTTCCAGCCCTTCGATCCAAACGGCTCAGCCATCCGGGTCCTGCATCCATTCAGGGATATCGCGCTTTGCGTGCAGCCCCCGCCAGATATCGATGTGATCTACGCGTTCAACGTAGAATACCAGATAAGGATAGCGTCTCAATTTTCGGCAGCGCAGCCCAGGAAAGGCGAGCTCATGCGCGTGTCGAGGGGAGCCCAGGCCAGGATGATCGGCAATACTTCGATAGGCCGATTGCAAGGCCTCGATGAATCCCAATGCCGCGTCAGGTCCGGCTTCTTCGACGTAATGATCAATGGCTGCCTCGACATCCCGCCGAGCCAGCCGGCGCGGCACTATTCGCTTGGTGCTCACTCCACTTCGGCTTTGCGCTCAGGCTTGCGCTCAGGCTTTGTGTTCACCTGGCCGGCTTACGGACGCGAGCCTGGAGGCTTCTGAAATAGCTCTCGCTTATGGTCGCGGTCGGTGGCGATTCGGCGCCATCGAGTAACAGCCTGCGCAGGCTTTGCCGATCCTGATCGGCGCGGATCAAGGCACGGACATATTCGCTGCTCGTTCCGTAGCCTCGTCCCGCAACCTGCTTATCCACGAAGGATTTGAGCTGCCGGGGGAGGGAGATGTTCATCGTCCTCGTCGCCATAGAAAATAATATACGCCCAATGGCAAAATTTGCCAAGGACGAGATTTGGCTGCTCGTGGAAAAGTAATCACATCCTTGCCGTTTGCCGCTCCTCGAAATCCGCCATCTGCGCGGCGAGCGCAGCCTGGAATGCCGGCCGCGCTTCGCAGCGGGCCTTGTAAGCGACGAGGTTCGGATAGCGTTCGAGGAGCCCCTTGCCGTCGAGCATCCGCAGCACCGTGGTCATCATGAGGTCGCCGGCGGTGAAGCGCTCGCCGTCGAGATAGGGCTTTTCGCCCAAGGCATCGGAAAGGCGCGAGAGGCGCTTGTCGATCATCTCGATCACGCCGGGGCGGCGCAGCTTCGCCCATTCCTCCCCAGCGGCGAAGATGTCGATCGTCGCGAGCTGCATGAGGAAGGGCTCGACGCTGTTGAGCGCGGCGATGAGCCACGCCGTGCTGCGCGCCCGGGCGGCAGGCTCGGCCGGCAGCAGCGCTTCGCAATCGCGACCGATATGGAGCACGATGGCGCCGCTCTCGAAAAGCGACACGGCCTCATCATGGTAGCTCGGCACCTGGCCGAAGGGCTGTTCGTGAAAATAGTCGGCGGGGCGCTCCGCCATCACGTCGAGCTTGCGCACCGCATAGGGGATGCCGGCCTCTTCGAGTGCCCAGCGCGGACGCAGATCGCGCACACGTCCTTGTGCAAAGGGCGGCACCCAGTTGAACGCGCTGATGCGGACAGGGGCGTCGGGATCGACAGGCATGAGCGTCTCCTTTGCTCGTGTTTCAGGAGGATCAGGCGACTCCATCGGCGGCGCGTTCCAGTGCGGCGATGTCGATGCGCTTCATGTCCATCATCGCGTCGAAAGCGCGCTTGGCGCGGGCCGGATCGGCCCCGCCGATCAAGCCCATGAGCTGGCGCGGAACGATCTGCCAGGACACGCCGAAGCGGTCCTTCACCCAGCCGCATTGCTCGGCCTCGGGCACCGCCGAAAGCGCGTTCGTGAAGCGCTCGACCTCGGCTTGCGTCTCGACGGGAATCTGGAACGAGACCGCCTCGTTGAACCGGAACATCGGTCCGCCGTTCAAGCCGGTGAATTTCTGCCCCATGAGCGTGAATTCGACGAGCAGCACGTCACCTGCTTTGCCGGAAGGGTAGTCGCTCGGCGCGCGGTGAACCGCCTCGACACGGCTCTCGGGGAAGACCGAGGCGTAGAACTCGGCGGCCTCTTCGGCATCGCCGTCAAACCAAAGACATGGGGTGATCTTCGACATGATTGTCTCCAAACGCTGATGCCGCGAAGAATGGGTTCCCTTCCCCTCGCGCTCCTGCGGAGCGCTCGGCCGGGAATGACATCTCTTTGTCCTCGCACCCCAGCGTGTCACCCCCGGCGAGGCGAGCGAAGCGAGCCGAGGGAAGGGGGCCCAGGACGGTGCTGGAAAATGGGTTCCCTTCCCCTCGCGCTCCCGCGGAGCGCTCGGCCGGGAATGACACCTCTTTGTCCTCGCGCCCCAGGGTGTCACCCCCGGCGAGGCGAGTGAAGCGAGCCGAGGGAAGGGGGCCCAGGACGGTGGGTTCCCTTCCTCTCGCGCCCCTGCGGAGCGCTCGGCCGGGAATGACATCTCTTTGTCCTCGCACCCCAGCG
>JAFBAS010000165.1 GCA_019247605.1 Hyphomicrobiales bacterium | reverse complement strand
ACCCTTAGAGGCCGCGTACCAGACATATTCGCCAGGGCTGCCGAGCGTCGCTGCGGCCGAGGAGATGTTGACGATCGCCCCGCCATCGCCGCCATTTCGTTTGGCCATGCGTTGTGCGGCAGCGCGCGCCACGAGGATCGCGCCGGTTACGTTGAGGTCGATGACCGCGCGGATGGTTTGCGGCGCCGCCTTGTCGAGGGCGCTCGACTTCCCCGTAATGCCGGCGTTGTTGACGAGATGGGTCAGCCGTCCGAGCTTCTTGTCCATTTCCGCGAAGACCCGCTCGATGTCGTTTTCGTCCGCCATGTCGCCCTGGAACATCTCGCAGGTCGAGCCGCTTGCGCGGCATTCACGCACTACCCGCACGGCCGCATCCTCATCGCGCACGTAGTTCAGCGCGATCGCGTAGCCTTCCTTGGATGCCCGACGACAGATGGCGGCGCCGATGCCGCGCGAGCCGCCGGTTACGAGCAATACCTTTTGCATTGTCACCTCGGTGCCATTCGGATGGCGCCGTCGAGCCGGATCGCCTCGCCGTTGAGCATGTCGTTGTCGATGATCGCCTCGACGAGGCGCGCATATTCGTCAGGCTTGCCGAGGCGCGACGGAAAAGGAATGGAAGCCTCGAGCGATTTGCGAAACTCCTCGGTGATCTGGTCCATCATGGGGGTGTAAAAAATCCCGGGCAGGATGGTCACGACGCGAATGCCGTATTGGGCAAGGTCGCGCGCGATCGGCAAGGTCATGCCGAGCACGCCTCCCTTCGAAGCCGAATAGGCGGCCTGCCCGATCTGCCCGTCCTGTGCGGCGACGGAGGCGGTCGACACGATGACGCCGCGCCCGCCATCGGCCGTGACAGGAGCAAGGGTCGCCATGGCGACGGCGCTCTTCGCGATCATGTGGAAGGTGCCGATCAGGTTGATCTCGACCACCTTGGCGAAGCTCGCAAGATCATGCGCGATGAGCTCACCGGTATCGCGCTTCTTGGCGACGACGCGTTTGCCCGCCGCGATGCCGGCGCAATTGACGAGAATGCGCTCGATGCCATGGGCCGCGCGCGCCTTCCTCAAAGCATCTTCGACCGAGGCTTCCTGGGTCACGTCGCAGGCAGCAAACAGCCCCTTGATTTCGGCAGCGACCTTCTCGCCGCGCTCGTGATTCATGTCGAGGAGCGCGACCTTGGCGCCGTGCCCTGCAAGCCGCCTCGCCGTCGCTTCGCCGAGGCCGGAGGCACCGCCGGTCACGATGGCGGAGATCGTTTCGTCGAGTTTCATCACGCTCTCCAGCCTGGCGACGGATGCGCGCGCCGCTTTTCTTTTTCGTCCCGCGCATCCTAGCGCGAGAGCGGATGAAAAAAAGTGGCCGGAGGCAATCTCCGGCCACTTCGCGAGAAGGAGCCAGCCGATCAGGCGGGCACGCGCCTGTCCTGGTAGTCGGCTTCGGTGGTCTGGTCGGCAGTGCTGCCGCGCAGCACCGGCGACAGAATGGCCGCGACGATCATGTTCACGATCACGGAAGTGAGACCATTATAGCTGCTGAAGCTGAGCCAGCCGAAGAAGTTGCTCGCTGGCGTCCAATTCATCGCACCCCAGGAAAGCCAGGTCCCGAGGATCGTCCCGACGGCCCAGCCGACGAGCAAGGCGGGCCCGGTGAACCAGCGCGTGTAAAGACCGAAGATCAGCGCCGGGAAGATTTGGATCATCCACACCCCGCCAAGGAGCTGCAAATCGATCGCAAATTGCGTCGGCATCACGAGGAGGATGAGCAGGGCCCCGAGCTTGACGATCAGCGAGACGAGCTTCGCGAGACCTGCCTCCTTTGCGGGGGTCAGATTGGGATCGATGAAGGATTTCCAGAAGTTGCGCGTGAAGGTGTTCGCCGCCCCGATCGACATCACGGCCGCGGGCACGAGGGCGCCGATGGCGATGGCCGCGAAGGTGAAGCCGGCGAACCAGGAAGGGAACATTTTCAAGAAGAGCTGCGGGACGGCGTCTTGAGGGTTCGACACCTGAATTCCGGCGGCATGCGCCATATAGCCCATGAGTGCGATGAGGCCGAGCACGAGCGAATAGGCCGGCAGCGCGATGGCGTTGCGTCTGATCGCGTTGCCGTTTGACGCTGCGAGAATGCCCGTCATCGAATGTGGGTAGAGGAACAAAGCCATGGCCGAGCCGATGGCGAGCGTGATGAAGGGCATGATCTGAGCGGGCTTCAAGATGAGACCCGCCGCGACCTTTCCGCCCGAAGCCGCGACCTTCTTGTCGAGCGCCGCACCTGCCGCGTCGAAGATCGCGCCATAGCCGCCGAGCTGGGTCGGAATATAGACGACGGCGGCGATCACGAAGATGTAGATCATCGTGTCCTTGACGAAGGCGATCATGGCCGGCGCGCGCAAGCCGCTCGAATAGGTGTAGAGCGCCAGGATCACGAAGGCGATGGTCAGCGGCAGATGCGAGAAGATGCCTTCGCCATGAAAACCGAGCGCCTGGATCACTCGCTCCATGCCGACGAGCTGCAAGGCGATGTAGGGCATGGTGGCGACGATGCCCGTGGCGCACACGGCGAGCGCAAGCCATTTGTCGCCATAGCGGCCGAGGATGAAATCGCCGGCGGTGATGTATTCGTGCCGGTGCGCCACCGCCCAAAGCCTCGGGAACGCGACGAAGAGAAGCGGATAGATGAGGATCGTGTAAGGCACCGCGAAGAAGCCGTAGGCGCCGATCGCGTAGATTAGCGCCGGAACCGCGATCACCGTGTAGGCGGTGTAAAGGTCCCCGCCGAGCAGGAACCAAGTGATCCAGGCCCCGAATCGGCGCCCGCCGAGCCCCCATTCATGGAGCACATCGAGCGGGCCTGATTTCCAGCGCGAGGCCAGGAAGCCCATCACCGTGACCACGGCGAAAAAGAAGACGAAGACGAGGGTCGCCGGCCAGTTGAGATTCTCGATCACCGCGCCTCTCCCTTGTAGGCAGCCAGGATGAAGAGCGCCGAGACCGGAACCAGGAGAAGCAGCGACCAATAAAAGAAGGGAAAGCCCCCAAGTCGCGGCTCGATGATGTTGTAGAAGGGCGTGCATAATGAGAGCACGCATGGGACCAGCAAAAGCACGTATTTCATTCGTCGCTCCCCATCCGATCCTTGTTTGCCGGGTCGCCGCCATCGAGGCGACGAATCAGACCCGATCGGTCATATCTTGGCCAAAATCTATAAGGACCGGAAATGATATGCAAACACGGCAAAAAACATGAATTTTCGGTGCTGCCCGCGATCAGGCGCGCCCCGAACTGCGACTTCAGCTCAGCTCGGAAAGAACATAGCCCCCCTGCTCATCGCGCGCTCCGATGCTCGGCCGAGAACGATGCTGCCTTTGGGGTCGCGTCCCGGCGAGCACTCGGCCGTGGATCACATCGTTCAGGCACAACGCAGCTCTGCGCCGCGCCGGGCTTGCCAACGCGCCTCAACTCGGAGTTATTGACGGAAAAATCGGCATGGAAATGCCGCCGCAGCAGAATGGAGAAACGCCGTGCCTCAGCCGAACATGCGCATCTTCTACAAGGGCGAATGGCATGACGGCCCGATCAATTTGATGGGCCCGCATCATCACGCCTTTTGGCTCGCTTCGTCCGTCTTCGATGGGGCAAGGGCGTTTGAAGGCGTATTGCCCGATATCGACCGCCACTGCGAGAGGCTCAACCAATCCGCCCAGCGGCTTTTCCTCAAGCCGACGATGACCTCGGAAGCGATCATCGAGCTTGCGCGCGAAGGCGCGAAGAAGTTCGGGCCGAAGGCCGAGCTTTACGTGAAGCCGATGTATTGGGCCGAGGGCTCGGGATTCTCGCAAGTCGCGCCGGACCCGGATTCCACGGCCTTCTGCCTCCATCTCTTCGAGGCGCCTCTGCCGCAGCCGGTCGGCGCCGCGATCACGCTTTCCCCTTTCCGCCGCCCCACGCTGGAGTCGATGCCGACCGATGTGAAAACCGGCGCGCTCTATCCGAACAATGCGCGCGCGCTTCTCGAGGCGAAGAGCCGCGGCTTCACCAACGCCCTCGCCCCGGACCTTCTCGGCAACATTGCCGAGACCGCGACCTCGAACATCTTCATGGCCAAGGACGGCGTGGTGATGACGCCCGCCGCCAATGGCACTTTCCTCAACGGCATCACGCGCCAGCGGGTGATCAAGCTCTTGCGCCAGGCGGGCGTGACGGTGCTCGAGACGACGCTCATCTATCGCGACTTCGAGAAGGCGGACGAGATTTTCACCTCCGGTAATTTCGGCAAGGTGCAGCCGGTGGTGAAAATCGACGATCGCGATCTCCAGCCGGGTCCATTCTTCCGGCGTGCGCGCGAGCTCTATTGGGACTTCGCCCATTCGCGGCTGAAGGTCGCCGCGTGACATGAGTGACCTTTCCAATCGCATCGCGCTCGTCACGGGCGGCGCGTCCGGCATCGGGCGCGCCTCGTCGCTTGCGCTCGCTCGCGCGGGCGCCGATATCGCGTTCACCTATTTCACCGCCGCCGACGAAGCCCGCTCGGTCACCGCCGCGATCGAGAAGAGCGGACGACGCGCGCTCGCCTTCAAGGCCGACATGACGGATCAGGCGACTGTCGAGCGCGTCGTCGCGGAGACGGAGGAGAAGCTCGGGCCCATCGACATCCTCTTCACCAATGCGGGCGGCATCCTGAAGCGCGTGCGCTCGGTCGAGGCGACGCTCGATCTGTGGAACGAGGTTTTCGCGATCAACGTCACATCGACCTTCCTTGCCTGCCAGGCGGTGCTCAAGCGCATGGAGACGCGAAAGCGCGGCGCGATCATCACCATGTCGTCGCTTGCCGCCTTCTCGGGCGGGGGGCCGGGCGCGACGCATTATGCGGCCTCGAAAGGCGCGATCGTCACCTATACGCGCGGGCTTGCGCGAGAGGTCGGCCATCTCGGCATCAGGGTCAACGGAGTGGCACCCGGCCTCATCGGCGATACGCGCTTTCACGAGGTCTTCAACACGCCGCAAGGGCGCGCGAACGCGGTCGCGGGTACACCGCTCGGGCGCGAGGGAACGCCCGATGACGTGGCCGAAGCTGTCGTCTGGCTCGCCTCGGATCGATCCTCCTTCATCACGGGCGAGACCATCCAGATCAATGGCGGCGCGGGCGTCTTTTGAAAGGCCGGCGCCGATCGATGAACGGATGAGCGATGCGACGACCCGGGTTGTCCTGATCACCGGTGCGGGCAGCGGCATCGGAGCGGCGCTCGCGCGGCGACTTGCGTCACCGAACGCCGCGCTCCTGCTCCACAGCCGCGGAAAGGATGAAGCGGGGCGGGCGAGGCTCGACTCCGTCGCGGAAGCTTGCCGTGAAAAAGGCGCGCGGCTTGAAACCGCGATGGGCGATCTCTCCGAGCCGGGCGTCGGCGCCGCCGCGGTCGAGAAAGCGCGCACCACGTTCGGCCGCCTCGATCAGCTGGTGCACAACGCAGGTTTTGCCGATCGGCGCGGATTCCGGGGGCTCACGCGCTCCGATCTTTCGGCTTCCTTCGACGCGATGCCGATCGCCTTTCTCGAGATCGCGAATGCCGCCCTCTCCTCCATTTGCGCTTCGTCCCACGGCCGCGTGGTCGTCGTCTCCTCCTTTGTCGCGCACCGTTTTCGCCAAGGGGAGCTCTTTCCTGCGTCCGCAGCCGCCAAGGCAGCGCTCGAGGCGTTGGCGAAGAGCCTTGCCGTCGAGGTTGCGCCGACAGCAACGACCGTGAACATCGTCGTGCCGGGCTTCACTCGAAAGGACGAGGGGAAGCTCGGCGCCTTGTCGCGCAAGGTTTGGGATGAGGTCGCCAGGCGCAACCCACAGGGGCGGCTTGCCTTGCCCGATGAGATCGCCGCGACAATCGCCTTCCTGCTTTCGGACGAAGCAGCGCATATCACCGGCGCCACGATCCCGGTCGATGGCGGCCTCACGCTCGGATAAGGGAAGTTAGCGCGCGTCGAGCTCGCTCAGTCTTCCCAGGCGGACGCATTGCTTCCGAGAGGAGCAGAGGGCCTTTCCCAGCGGGCCTGCGTTTCGGCAAGGATTGCCGCATGGCGCACGGCGCGCAAGCGGCCGAAACGCGATGGCGTCTCTTCGAGACAGTCCGTCACATCGTCCTCGCGGGGGTCGGCGCAGGCAAAGCCGTTCTCGACGCGCCCGAGGCTTCTCAGCCACTGCGCGGTGCGGGCGAGCGAAAGCTGCACGTGCCAGCTCCCGCCTTCGCGCGCCCGGCGCGCCAGCGCCGTCAGGGCACCGAACGCCATGAGATAGCCTGTCGCGTGATCGAGCGCCTGTGCCGGAAGCGGCGTTGGCAATTCGCTTCCCGCCGCGCGCGCTTCCGCATCGTTCAAACCGCTCGCCGTTTGCACGAGCGAGTCGAAGCCGCGCCGGGCCGACCAGGGGCCTTTCTGGCCATAAGCGGAAAGCGAGATGTAGACGATGCCGGGGCGAAGCCTTGCCGCCTCCCGCGGCCCGAAGCCGCGCGCCGCGATCGTTCCGGGTCGGTAGCCCTGAACGAAAATGTCCGCTTTCGACAGAAGCCCTCGCAGCGTTTCCTTTTGCGCCTCGTCGCGCAGATCGAGGTGCGTCGAGCGTTTGCCCCGCCCGGTGTCGATCACCAATTGCTCGATCGACGGAAGGTGGGGCGCAGCGACGAGCAGCACTTGCGCGCCGTGGGCGGCCAAAGTGCGCCCGCACACCGGGCCGGCAATGACACGCGTGAGATCGAGCACGCGCACGCCCGAGAGCGGGCGCTCTGCCGGCGCGAGAGGCTCGGGCCTCGCCTCGCCGAGCTTGTCGATTGCGACCAGGGGGAGGGATGACAGCGCCTGCGACTGGGGATGATCATCCCACGCTTCGAAGGAGCGAAGGGCCGCGACCACCATTCCGGCTTCGGCGGCCTTCTCCTCGAATTCGAAGGCGTTCCAGCGTCGGAGCGCTTCTGCCACGGATTCACGGTCATAAGCGCAAGCGAGAAGCTTGAGGATGCCGTCGCGGTGATGCGGAAAATTGGTGTGGAGCCGCACGAAGCCGCCTTTGCCGCAATGATAAAGACCGGCGATCTTGTCCCAAGGCTCAGCCGCGGCTTTCCCGTCGATGCGCAGATAGCGCTCGCTGCGAAACTCGATCGCGGCATGCCGCATGTCGACGCCGACCGATTGTCGGCGTCCCGAGCGAAGCCGCCAGAGATCGGCCGCCGCGAGCGCGGAGGCTGCGATGCTCGCCTGCGCCGCAAGTCCGATCCTGAAGGAGGAAGGCAGAACGGGATCGGCACCCGTGAGC
>JAFBAS010000108.1 GCA_019247605.1 Hyphomicrobiales bacterium | reverse complement strand
GACGATCCTTCGCTCGCGGCCAGGCCCGTCATTGTGGGCGGAGGGCGACGCGGCGTGGTCTCGACGGCCTGCTATATCGCTCGAATCCATGGGGTTCGATCCGCAATGCCGATGTTCAAGGCGCTCGCCGTCTGCCCGAACGCCGTGGTCATCAAGCCCAACATGGAAAAATACGCGAAGGTGAGCCGTGAGGTGCGCCGCCTGATGCTCGAGCTCACCCCGCTCGTGGAACCCGTCTCGATCGATGAAGCCTTCCTCGATCTCTCCGGCACGCAAGCGCTTCACAAGACCGCGCCCGCCATCACCTTGATGAGCTTTGCCGATCGGGTCGAGCGCGAAATTGGCGTCACCGTCTCCATTGGGCTCTCCTTCAACAAGTTTCTGGCGAAGATCGCCTCTGACCTCGACAAGCCGCGGGGCTTCTCGGCCATTGGTGAAAATGAGGCTCAGGATTTTCTGATGTCCAAGCCGGTCACCATTCTGCCTGGCGTGGGCAAGGCAGCCGCGGCACGCTTTGCCAAAGCAGGCGTGACCACGGTTGCCGACCTGCGCGCGCTCGAGCCGCGGCGCCTTTTCTCGCTTCTCGGTAGCGACAGCGCACGCCTGTTGCGGCTTGCGAACGCCCGCGATGAACGGCGCGTGACACCAGAGCACGAGACCAAAAGCGTCTCGGCTGAGACGACCTTCGACACCGACACACGCGACCCGCAGGTGCTTTTGCCCATTCTCATGCACTTGTCGGAAAAAGTATCGTCTCGGATGAAGGCCAAGAATCTCGGTGGCTCGACCGTGACGCTGAAGCTCAAGACGAGCGATTTCCGCCTCGTGACCCGCGCGCGCTCGACCTCTTCGCCTACGAATCTCGCCGGCCGCATTTACCAGACGGCGCGCTCCCTCATCGAGCCGGAGCTTTCGTCGGGCCCTTATCGGCTGATCGGCGTCGGCATGTCCGAGCTGGTCCCGGGGCAAGACGCCGACCGCGGCGATCTCGCCGATCAATCGGTTCGGCGTGAAGCCGGCATGGAACGCGCCGTCGACGAGCTGCGCGCACGGTTTGGGCAAGATGCCATTACGCGCGGCCTCGTTTTCGGCGCGCGCGCGCCTGCCGAGAAGCCGCGTCGCTCATGAAGTGAAAGTAAGCGCACACGAGAGCGCTTCATCGCGACGGCAAGCCGAATTTTGGCTGAGCGTTACTTGTCGCAGCTTGGCGAGTTCAGGAACTCGATGCTCTTCAGCTCGCCCTTGAGTTTGAAATCCCCGTAGTTGAGCGTCAAGGCGCGGCTCACGCCGTTGTCGTAAAGCACAAAGCTCATCACGTAGGCGGGCTCGCGCTCGCCGGCGCCCGGCTCAAAATAGCTCAAGGTGACTGGCCAGGATTCGTGCCCCTTCAATTGCTCGGCGCTCGCGGCAGGCTCGGCGTGCTGGGCCGCATCCGCCGAGACAGGCGCGCCGATCACGGCAAGGGTGTCATAAACCTTGTTGCCCGTATCGGAACCGTCGAAAATCTTCGCGGAGAAGAGCTTGCTTCCTTCGAGGGCTTGCTCGACGAGGCGTTTGATGTGGGCATTGGGAAACAGGGTCTCGGAAGGCGCCATCACTTTCGACGGCTCGGGCTTTTGCACCGTGATCTCGACGCCGTCTGACGTCGCGCGCGCCTTTCCTTCCGTGTGATCGGTCTTCTCGCCGCGCATCGCATCATTGGTGAAACGCAACAGGCTACCGTCGCCAGTTTCGAAAGACGTCGAGCGTACGTCGAAACTGCGATCGGTATTCTCCTCAGAGCCGCTCAACTGCGTGACTTGGCGGAAGTTCGTCGCATAGCCGTCGCAGGCCGTGCCGGTGATCTCGAACACGAGGCGCCCGCGTGCCTCATCGACACCGTTCACGCCCTTGCTCGACAAGAGCGAGAGCTCATACACCGCCCGATGCGGCACAAGCACGATCTTGGGAGTCGCCATCGCTTGGCCGCAAAGGCCGGCGCCGATCAGCGCGGGAAGCAGGATGTTGCGCAAGAGGCGATTTTTTCTGAACACGGGGCAGCTGCTCCTGGGCTCGCCCCTGGGGCGTGCCTGAATGACGGATGGCCCTGAGCCATAGCACATAACATGGCAAAGTTTTGGAGGCCCGGCCGCGGGACTACCCCGGCGACTCGAATGGCCGCTCTCTCCTCCATGCTCGTCGCGCGGATGGCGCGCACAAAACCGGACAACTCGTGTGCTACCTAACCCGGACAACCCGTGTGCTAGCGACAAGCGAAAAGGTGCTTCTTGCCGCACCCCGTCCGTGGCGATATAAACCGGCCCTTGTCGGAGCGTGGCGCAGCCCGGTTAGCGCACTAGTCTGGGGGACTAGGGGTCGCGAGTTCAAATCTCGCCGCTCCGACCATCTTGTTTGCCGATATTGCGATGATCGAGGCCGCTTCGGCGATTGGAGATGGCCATACCGGCGGCTTTTCGCTCATCGCCCTCTGTCGGATCCTTGTCGCGAGTGCGTTCCTCTGGCGTAACCATCCCGGTCTTCTCGGCATTTGCGCGATCCTTGCCGGTCGAGTTGCGTTCGGCCGTCGCGCTGCCGCGGCACCCCGCAAAACATAATCGAGGCGATTTGAAAGGCCCGCAATGATCGAGATGGAAGTCGACATCACTTCACGAAACGGAGCCATTGCGAGCTTCGCGGTTTGCCCGGATGAAGGCGGGCCATTTCCCGGAATTATCCTCTACATGGATGCGCCGGGAATTCGCGAAGAACTTCGCAATCTCGCCCGGCGTATCGCCAAGCATGGATATTATTGCCTCCTGCCCGACATGTATTACCGTCTCGGGAAGCTGCGCTTCGATATGGTGCGCCGTGCCGAAGGCATGCGGCCGACCATGTTTGCGGCAATGAATTCCCTCACCAACGCGCTCGTCACGGAAGACACCGCCGCCTGGCTCGGCTTCCTCGATGCGCAGGAAAAGGTGAGATCAGGCCCGATCGGTTGCGTCGGATATTGCATGAGCGGGCGATACGTGACCACGGTCGCGGCGCGCTACTCCAATCGGATCGCCGCCGCCGCTTCGCTCTACGGCGTCGGGATCGTCACCGACGCGGAGGATTCACCTCATCTCCTCATCGATCGCATAAAAGGAGAAATGTATTTTGCCTTTGCGGAAACGGATGAGCATGTGCCGGAAAACGTCATTCCAACGCTGCGTCAAACGCTCGACAAGGCGGGAACAAAATACGGGCTCGACATCTACCCAGCCAGTCGTCACGGTTTCCAATTTCCGGAACGCGATGTTTACGAAACGCACGCCGCCGAGGCGAGCTGGGCGAAGATCATCGATTTGTGGGACCGCAATTTGAAATGATGCGGGCGCGCGTCGCCTGCCGCATCGAGGGGACCCTATGGATCGGCACGCCGTCGAGGAGGTGTGCGCCTATACCGCTGTGCGCCTATACCGCAAGGAGGATGAGACTCAGCGCGCCGAATCCCACGCAATAATAAGCGAAGGGGTCCAGCGCTTTGAATTCGTGCGACTTCATCCAGCGCATCAAAATGGCGGTCGCGATGAACGCCGTCACACCCGCGACCACACCGCCGATCACCGCGATGCCGGTCACATGGAAGCCGGATTTCATGAGCTTCGGGACTTCGAGGACACCAGCTCCAAAGATGATCGGGGTGGCCAGAAGAAGCGAAAAACGTGCTGCCGCTTCATGCGAAAGGCCGAGCAGGAGCCCACCCGCGATCGTCGCGCCTGAACGCGAAATGCCGGGAATCAAGGCGAGGCACTGCCAGAGGCCGATAATGGCCGCGTCCTTCAGCGTCAGCGCGGAGATGGGGTTTCGCCCTTCTTGTTTCATCCGTTCGACGGCGAAAAGCAGAACTCCGTTCACGATCAAGAAGAAAGCCGCGAGGTAGGCCGAACCGAACATCTCGCGCACATGGCGCTCGAGCAGGAATCCCGCGATCACGGCGGGGATCGTGCCGACGATCACGAGCCACAAGAGGCCGAACTGCTCGCGACGCGTTTTGGGATCACGATCGAAAAAGGCAGCCGCGATGGAGAGCCAATCGCGCCAAAAATAAAGCATGAGCGCAATCGCCGTCCCGAGATGAAGCACCACGAGAAGGGGCAGGAACGCTTCCGATCTGATGTCCATATCGGAGAGCCGCATGAGCGGGGGAAGCACGACCGCGTGGCCCAGCGAGGAAATCGGAAAGAGCTCGGTGACGCCTTGGACGATGGCGACGATGATGGTCGAGATAAGTCCCATGGAATCCCGCTA
>JAFBAS010000084.1 GCA_019247605.1 Hyphomicrobiales bacterium | reverse complement strand
CGGCAACAAGACGGATTTCGACGATCCGCGCGTGGTCGAGGCGCTGCGTTTCTTCCTCGATCTCTCGAAGACCTATGGCGTGCAGCCGCCCGGCCTCACCTCCTGGGGCGCGGCGCCGCGCGACTTCCTGGAGAAGAAGCTCGCGATGATCTGGCAGACGACCGGCAATCTCACCAACATCCGCCAGAATGCGAGCTTTCCGTTCGGGGTCGGGATGCTACCGAAGAAAGTGCGTTATGGCGCCCCGACGGGTGGCGGCAATTTCTACATCTTCAAGGGCATCTCGCCCGAGAAACAGGCCATGGCATTCAAGTTCGTGAAGTTCATGACCACGCCCGAGCGCGCCGGCGCATGGTCGATCGCCACCGGCTATGTGGCGACCTCGCCGGTCGCCTATGCGACGGATGCGATGAAAAAATACATCGCGGACTTCCCGCAGGCCGCGGTGGCACGCGACCAGCTCCAATATGCCGGACCCGAGATCACCGTGCATGAAGGACAGCGCGTCATGAAGGTCTTCAACGACAATCTCCAGGCCGCCTTGACGGGAGGCAAGACGCCCGAAGCCGCGATGAAGGACGCGCAGCGCGAGGCCGACCACATCCTCAAGGATTACGGCTGAGGCGGGCAGGACAAAGGGTTTCGTGTCCTGGATTGCTCTCGACGTTCCCACCTCGTCATCACCGGACTTGGTCCGGTGATCTACGCCTTGCTTTGCAGGCACAGGGGGGAACGGAATGCGTGGATGGCCCGGCCGACGCTAGGCCGACGCTCGGCCATGACGGATAAAGTTTGACGCCGGAAACAGTATCCATGATGGACCAGCCGGTGACGGATGCTCCTCTGATCCCGCCCCTAGTGGCAGGCATGGAGGAACGTCTTGAGCCACGTTCAAAGAGCAGGTCTTCGCGCGCCCGATCCTCCTGTGCGCGGCGCGGCGCCCTTGCGGGGCGAAGCATCGAGGCTTGGCTCCTTCTTCTCCCGTCGATCGTGCTGTTTGCGGCCTTCACGCACATTCCGATCGTATCGACGCTCGTCGATTCATTCTACTCGACGCCGAAAGTAAATCGGCCGGCGCATTTCGTCGGACTCTCCAATTACGAAGACATGCTCGCCGACCCGATCTTTTGGAAAGCGCTCACCAACAACTTCATCTACGCGGCGGGCACCATCCCGCTCTCGGTCGGGCTCGCGCTCCTCATGGCGCTTTTCGTCAACGACCGCCTGCCAGGGCGCGCCTTGCTGCGCATGGCGTATTTCACGCCGACCGTGCTGCCGATGATCGCGGTCGCGAATATCTGGCTTTTCTTTTACACGCCGAGCTACGGGCTTCTCGACCAAATCGCGCAAGCCTTCGGCGGACACGCGACGAATTGGCTAGGCTCCCAGTCGACCGCGCTCGGCGCCATCATGGTGGTGACGGTGTGGAAGGAGGCAGGCTTCTTCATGATCTTCTACCTTGCGGCGCTCCAGCAGATCCCGCCCGACCTCAAGGAGGCCGCCGCCATCGAGGGGGCCTCGCGCTTCACTTTCTTCCGGCGCATCACTTGGCCGCTTCTCGCGCCCGTCACGCTCTTCATCCTCGTAAACGCCGTGATCAACGCGTTCCGCACGGTCGACCACATCTTCATCATGACGGGAGGCGGGCCGGACAATGCGACGAATGTGCTCTTGTTCCACATCTACGAGATCGGCTTCAAATTCTGGGACCAGGGCTACGCGACCGCGCTCACCATGGTGCTGCTCGCCATTCTGGGCGCTCTCGCGTTCGTGCAGTTCCTGACGGCGGGCCGAAAGGTGCACTACCAATGAGCGTGCATTACCAATGAGCGCGAATTCCCGTTCCTCGCCGACCGCCCACGTGCTCGAGACCGGCGCCGCCTGGGCGCTCGGCCTCTTTTGGCTTGCCCCGCTCGCCTATGCGATCTGGACCGCCTTCCACCCGGCCGCTTATGCGACGCATTTCGACCTCCTGGCCCCGCTCACGCTCGAAAACCTCGAACGCGCCTGGCATGCGGCGCCCTTCGCGCGCTACTTCCTCAACACCATCATCCTCGTCACGATGATCGTGGGCGCGCAATGCGTCTTGTGCACGCTCGCTGCCTTCGCCTTCGCGCGCTTCGAATTTCGCGGACGCGATCTCCTCTTCGCACTCGTGCTCATCCAGCTCATGATCGCGCCGGAGATTCTCGCGGTCGCGAATTACCAGACGGTGCGCGCGCTCGGCTTCGTCGACACGCTCTTCGGCGTCGCGCTCCCCTATCTCACCTCGGCCTTCGGCATCTTCCTCTTGCGCCAGGCTTTCCTCGGCGTGCCCAAGGATCTCGAAGAGGCCGCGCGCATCGAAGGCTGTGGTACGCTCGGGGTGCTCTGGCGCGTCTACGTGCCGCTCGCGCGCCCGATCTATCTCGCCTACGGCCTCGTGCAGGTGAGCTTCCACTGGAACAATTTCCTCTGGCCGCTCATCATCACGAACTCCGTCGAGACGCGCCCGCTCACGGTCGGCCTTTCGGTGTTCTCCTCGGTGGATCAAGGCATCGACTGGTCGGTGATCACGGCCGCGACCCTCATGACCTCGGGCCCGCTGCTCATCGGCTTCCTGCTGTTCCAGCGCCAATTCGTGCAAAGCTTCATGCGCGCCGGGATCCGGTGAGGACGGAAAGGCGACGGTCGTGACGCGCGCCTAAACTCAAAGCGCCCTCATCGGGCGGCCCTCAGAACCCTATCTTCGACCAACTTGCGCTGTCATCCCCGTCGAGGCGAGCGCAGCGAGCCGAGGGAAGGGGGATCCAGGAAGCGCCGAAGGAAGATGGATCCCCTTCCCCTCGCGATCCTGCGGACCGCTCGGCCGGGGATGACACCGTTGCGCTTCCCCTCGCGCTCCTGCGGAGCACTCGGCCGGGGATGACACCTGCCCTTAGAACCGCACCTTCACGCCGCCCGATATCGAGTGCTCCTGGAGGCGTGAGCCCAGGCGGCCGTCATAATCGACGAAGACCTTTGCGTCGGGCGAGAGCTCGAAGCTGAAGCCTGCCCCGACGAGCGCGGCATCACGGCCGAAGAGGATGCCGGTCGAGGTGAAGCCCGATCCCGGAATGCCGACGAGCGAGGCCGTGATCTTCTGCGAGGCGTCGAGGAATTCGTGGCTCCAGCCCACGCGAAGCTCGGGGATGAGCGTGCCGCTCGCCGTCGCGATGCGGGAGTTGAGGCGCACACCGAGCGTCGTCTGGAACGAGTTGTTGTCCGAGGAGCTCACCGAGAGAGCGCCGAAGCCGCCCGTCTCCGAGAAGCCGTCCACATTCGCGAAGACGTAATCCAAGGCCGCGTAAGGCGTGATGCTCACGCTCGTGCCGGCCGCCGGAAGCAGCCAATGGTTGCCCGCTTCCGCATGGGCCTGGTAGCTCTGGCCGGAGGGCGAGGAGGCCGCGTCTCCGGGAAGCCCGAAGGGCGTGAGCAAGCGCGAGGTGCCGAAATCGTTGAAGCTCGCGACCACGCTGCCCAGCGCATACCAGGGCCCGCCATTCCAGCCGGCGTAAGCGCCGCCCTGGTAGGAGTTCACATTGGTGCTCGAGCCGTCCTTGAACTTCGCCG
Organism: Hyphomicrobiales bacterium; assembly: GCA_019247605.1. Classification (GTDB taxonomy): domain Bacteria; phylum Pseudomonadota; class Alphaproteobacteria; order Rhizobiales; family Beijerinckiaceae; genus GAS188. The sequence continues at coordinate 11,320 of JAFBAS010000084.1, read as the reverse complement.
AGGTCAGGACATAGGTCGCCGCGACGCCCGCCACAATGTTGTTGTCGAGGCGCCAATCGATGCCGGCGATGAGCGGCGCGGCACGGTTGATGTCGTAACCCACGCTTGCGCTCGCGGCGGAAGCGGTCGCGCTGCCGAATTGATCGTAGCCGCGCGCCCAAACATTGGCGTTGCCGAAGGAATAGCTCGGCTGGCTCACCGGGCCCCTCGAGATCACGCCCGGCACCGGGCCGCCCCCCGGCAGCCATTCGCCGAGCGCCCCGCCATTGGCGATGAGGCGGTCCTGGATAGCCTGCGTCAGCACGCGCGGCGCGTCGAGCCCAAGGCGCCCGTCCTGCGTGAGGTCTTGGGCGCTCGTGGCGAGCCCTGCCGCGCTCAAGGTGAGCGTCGCGTCTAGCGAATTCGCGGTCGTCGCATCGGGCGAGAGGCTCGCCTGGAAGAGCGTGATCGGTGTCGTGACGGCGGCGAAACTGCCCGAAAGCGGCGGGTCCGCCACGATGGCGTTCTTGAACACGGTCGTATGCTGCGTCGCGAGCGCGTTGAGGCTGCTCGCCACGGGAGAGAGCTCGAAGGTGCCGCCGCGCAAATTGATCGTGCCGGCGCTCAAGGTCGGGTAGGTGCCCGGTGTCGTGCTTTGCGTCACGTTGAAGACGAGCGTGCCGCCCGTTTGCGTGTAGGTGCCAAAACCTGAGATGCTTTGTGTCGGCTGCAGCACGATCGCGCCGCCCGTGACGTTCAGCACATCGCCCTTCGTGTTGCCCGAGCCGATGATGCTGCCCGCGATCGTGCCGGCGTTCTGATTGACCACGCTCGCGCCGCCCACCTCTTGGGAAAGGTCGATCGCCGAGGTCGAGCCCGTGATCGTGCCGGTGTTGGTGATCCCGCCCGGAACCGGCACCACGATCGCAATCCCGGTGCCGACGGCACCGTTCGTGCCGACCGCGTTGATCGTGCCGGAGTTCGTGATCGCGCCGGTGAAAACGCCGGTGCGGACCATCCCCTTCGTCGACGTGCCGACCGAGATGCCGATCCCCTTCTCGCCCGCGCCGGAGGCGTTCACCTGAATACTGCCGGCGTTGAGCACGCTACCGATGATGGTGCCCGGCGTCGCGACCCCACCATTTTTCTCGATCGGACTTCCGAATGCGATGTCGATGCCCAATCCCGATGCCGGAATGCTGCCAGTCGAGGTGCCGGACACGCTCACCACGATCGATCCATTGTTGACGACGTTGCCGATCAAGGTGCCGCCCGCCGCGCTCGCTTTGGCGACCGTCGCATTCCCGCCGCCCGCAAAAGCTATGACGCCCTGGGCATTGGCGGCGGTGGCGGCGCTGGTGGCGCTCGCGAAGATCGTGCCGTTGTTGACAATATCGCCTCGGAAGACGCCGCCGGCGCTGCGCGATGCCGAGGGGTGCGCGATATTTGCGTTGGCGGTGGCGGCGCCGCCACCGGCGGTGATCGAGATGCCGGTCGCGAAGGACAGGATTTGGCCGACGGCCTTGGCGCTCGCGTTGATGAGACCCGTATTGGTGATGGTGGCGTTGGCGAGAGCTCCGCCTCCCGCCGCATCGTCAGAGCCGCCATTGGCGCTGGCCCCGATTCCGCTCGCAACGACGAAATTGGTCGTCACGGGCGTAAACACGCCGACCGCGTTGCCGGAGCCCGAGGCGGTGACGACGATCATCCCCGAATTGAGGACCGCGCCCGCGAGCGTGCCCCCCGTCGCTTGACCCGAGCCGCCATTGGCGCTGACGCTTACTCCCGCCGCGGTGGCACTATTGTTGCCGGTGCCGTTCAGGCTCGCTGTGACCGAGGACGTGATCGTCCCGGCATTGGTGATGTTGCCGGTGAAATTTCCGCCTTGGGCCACGGCTTGCGTGGCGATGATCCCGCCTTTTGCCGACACGGAGAGGCCCGTGGCGCTCGTGGAGGCACTGCTCGACCCGCCATTCGTCGGAGCCGTGACGTTCGTGTCGCCGGTCGCGCTCACCGTGATGCTGCCGGCGTTCATGATGTTGCCGCTGATGCTCCCGCCCCCGACCATCGCCTTGCTCACCGAGGTGTTTGCACCCGCTGCCGACACCGAGATTCCGGTGGCGCTGGCGCTCGATGTTGCCTGCGAAGTGGCGCCGCCGGTGTCGGTGAGCGTCGCCATATGGGAGACGTTCACGCTGATCGTGCCGGCATTTGTGGTGCCGCCGCTGACACTTCCGCCCGCCGCCGTGGCCCCGATGGCAGTTGCCGAGCCTCCATTGGCGGTGACGGAAAGCCCAGCCACGTTGGAATTCGTAGCGGCAAATGCGTTGCCCGAGACGGAGAGGGTGCTCGTCACGGAAAGCATCGCACCGATCGTCGCGGCATTGGTGATCGCCGAGGCGATCTGTCCCCCGTTCGGGGAGTTGGTACCGCCAGCGGCGGTGATCGTCTCTCCATTGACCTGAACGGTAGGGACAAAGGTGCCGGTGCTCCCGGTGAAGGTCAGCGGCGCCGTGCCTTGGGCCTGGATCATTCCGGTGTTCGCGATCGGGCCCGTGAAGGTGCCGTTCGTGTTGATGTTCAGTCCGTTGGCCTGGAGCGACGGATTGGCCACATTAGCGGAAAGCGTTGCCTTCACGTTGATCGTACCGGTATTGCTGAGGCCACCCGAGATCGCCCCATTCAGGATACGGATGCCGTTGGCGGTCTGAGCGCCACTAACGTTGATCACACCGGTATTGCTTATGCCACCGGTGACGGTGCTTGTGCCAAGGATCGCGATGCCGGTGCCGGTCTTACCGGTGGCATTGATCGTTCCGCTATTCGCGATACCGCCAGAAAAAATGCCGTGTTCTACACTGCTCGAAGTACTAGCTCCTATCTTGATGCCGAACGCTTGCGCCGTTGAGTTCGTCGCGGTGATCACGCCGCTATTGACGATGCCACCGGTGATACTGCCGCTGACGAAGAAACCGTCCGCGTGGCCATTCATCGACGTGACCGTGATAGTCCCACCATTGCTGATTCCACCGGCAACGGTACTGTCCTGGCTATTGATACCGGTAACGGCCAAAGTGCCGCTTGCGGTAATCTTGCCGGCGTTGGCAACTCCACCCGTGACCGTCGCGCCACGGATGGTGACGGCCTCGGCTACGCCATTAGCCGAGATGGCCGAGACCGCGCCGGCGTTACTGATTCCGCCACCGACGCTTGAATTGATGACGGCGAGCGCGGCAGTGCCGCCGGCAACGGCAACGTTTGTCCCCGGCGTGATCGTGCCCGCATTGGTGACAGCGCCCGTCACGGTCGTGCCGGTGATCACGATCGAGGTCGTGACATTGCCCGCCGGGTTCGTGACGACCATTTGGGGCGTGGTGATATTCTGCCCCGCCTGCGCAGGCGGCGCCATGAGAAGCGCCGCGACCGACGTGGTGGCGAGGAGCGCCGGCACGCGAGAGAAGGCCGGCGTGAAGCGGCGCCGGGACGCAATGGGAATCGTCGGCATGGGTGAGAGCCCTTTTGCTCGTGGCCGCCACGATCCTCGCGCAATCGCGGCCGAATCTAATTTCCTCAAGCTTTTCAGGCTAATTAGCTACCGGATGGTTGTGCCTTCGCCAAGCGAATTTGAGCTCGGGTATGCAATAGCGACCACCGTGTCGCGATTTTGCCACAGCCGGGCAAATTGTGCCCGCCCGGGTCGGGCTTGGCCCCGAACTTCACACCTTGCTTGGCTATGGCGTCGTGAAAAGCCGTGGATACGCGCACCGAGTGCACGCATGACGAAGCGGGACCGCCTCTCCGTCCTGGCCGGGTGTCGGCCCGGCCATCCACGCCTTCCTTGTTATGGCGTCGAAAAGGCATCGCGCGCAACGATGAGGGAAGCGCATCAGGCAACGCGTAGAACGGGATGATCGCTCTGCTGCGCCGCGTATTCCAGCGCGGCGGTGTGTCGCTTTCCTCTAAGAGCGGATAGTCTCCCAGGATTTCGGCGCGGTCGGCGCCGGCCGCGAGCAGGTCCAGCACGTCGCGGACGCGGATGCGAAGGCCGCGCAGACAGGGCCGTCCGCCGCATTGGCCGGGATCGACGGTGATCGATGAATTTCGCTCATGCTCAATCTTTCGAATAAGGACTCATCGCGTCGGCATCGTTAGCATAGCACCTTGCCCCGGAATCGGCATGCTCAGGCAGTGAACTCTTCGCTCTCGGCATGCATCGGGTGGTCGAGAGGCCGCGATCACACCTCCCCGCCCCTCAAGCCGCCCGATCTGGAAACAACGCCCGCAACCCTTCGCGCGAGGCGGGCGCGATGCCGCGCTCGGTGATGAGGCCGGTGACGAGGCGGGCCGGCGTCACGTCGAAGGCCGGGTTCGCGGCACGCGTTCGCTCGGGCGCGATGCGCACGCGCTCGACCTTCCCGTCCGGGCCGATGCCCGCCACATGCGTGACCTCCTCGCCCGAACGCTCCTCGATCGGGATGTCGCGCACCCCGTCCTCGACCGTAAAGTCGATTGTGGGGGACGGTAGTGCCACATAGAACGGCACGCCATTGTCCTTGGCGGCGAGCGCCTTGAGGTAAGTGCCGATCTTGTTCGCCACGTCGCCTCTCGCTGTGACGCGATCGGTGCCGACGATAACGAGATCGACGAGCCCGTGCTGCATCAGATGGCCGCCGGAATTGTCCGCGATCAGCGTATGCGGCACGCCCTCCTCGGAAAGCTCGAAACAGGTGAGGTAGGCGCCCTGATTGCGCGGGCGTGTCTCGTCGACGAAGACATGGATCGGCAAGCGCTGCTCATGGGCGGCGTAGATCGGGCTCGTGGCTGTGCCGCGATCGACGGTGGCGAGCCAACCGGCGTTGCAATGGGTCAGCACATTGACCGGCGCGCCGTTCTTCTTGGTGCTCGCGATCGCTTCGATGAGCTTCACGCCGTGGCGGCCGATGCCCTCGTTGATCGCCACATCCTCGTCGCAGATGGCGGCTGCCTCGGCGTAGGCCGCCTGGGCGCGAGCTTTCGGTGTTAGCGGGCGCACGCGCGCCGCCACGCGATCGAGCGCCCAGGGCAGATTGATGGCCGTCGGCCGGGCGCGCGCCAGAAGCTCATGAGCGGCGCCGAGATTGGCATCGGAAGGATCGGCCGCGAGCGCGAGCGCGAGCCCATAGGCGCCGGCGGCGCCGATCAAGGGAGCGCCCCGCACCTGCATCGACGAGATGGCGTGCGCCACCTCGCCGGGCGAGGTGAGGCGCGTCCGCTTGACCACGAAGGGAAGCTTCGTCTGATCGAGAATGCCGACGCTTTCGCCGTCCTCCTCGAGCCAGATCGTGCGCGTGTGGCGACCGTCGATGAGCATAGGGGTTCTCCTTCGACCGCTCCTTTCTTAGGCCGGCCGGCAGGCGAAAGGAAGTTGTCGGAGCGGCCTGCTCACTTCAGCGTCGCGATGAGGGCCATGGCGGCGGCGGGCGCGCGGATTTTGGCGCCGGAGATCATGTATACGAAAACGTCGCGCTTGCCCTTCTTGGGCGAGCGCTCGTCGACGCGCGGGAGCCCCTTCGGCACCTCGCCTTTTTCCCAGGCGCGCGCATTTGCGCTCCATGCCTTGATCTCACTATCCGTATACCCGGTCGGGATCTCCTCGCGCGTGCCTTGCAGGCGCGCATAGACGAAATCGGCCGTCACGTCGGCGATCGCCGGATACTTCTCCGAATGGGCGAAGACGATGGCGGCTCCATGCTTGCGCGCCAGCGCCACGAAGGCCCGATCGCGAAAGCTTTCGTGGCGCGCTTCGAGCGCGTGGCGAAGCTTCAGCCCGTCAACCTCGCGCGGCAGAAGCGAGAGGAACGCCTCGAAATCCTCCGCCTCGAAGCGCTTGGTCGGCGCGAATTGCCACAGAATGGGGCCGAGCTTGTGCTTGAGCTCCGCAAGCCCGCTGCCGATGAAACGTTCGACCGACGGGCCGGCTTCGGCGAGCACGCGCCGGTTGGTGGCAAAGCGGTTCGCTTTTAGCGAGAAGACGAAATCATCGGGGGTTTCGTCCGCCCAGCGCCTGAATGTAGCGGGCTTTTGTGTGCTGTAATACGTGCCGTTGATCTCGATCGAGGTGAGGTTTCGGCTCGCATATTCGAGCTCGCGCGTCTTCGGGAGCTCCTTCGGAAAGAAAGTGCCGCGCCAGGGCTCGAAGGTCCACCCGCCAACTCCGACCCTGATCATGCCTTGCTCTTTCCGGTAAATTCCTGCCGCTTCGATGCGCTCCGAAGCTCGAAGTTGCGATGTCGTGCTTCGAAGCTCGCCGCTCGGAACCCGCCATCCGGGGTCGCGTTTCGAAGGCGCGGGCCACCAAAACGGCATCCCGCGCGACGGGAGCCGTGCGAGCGCGGCCCATAACCGGGGAGGATCACCAATGCCACGTGGCGACAAATCCAGCTACACCGACAAGCAAAAACGCCAAGCCGAGCATATCGAAGACAGCTACGAATCGCGAGGGCTTCCCGAGAAGGAGGCCGAGCGGCGCGCCTGGGCCACGGTGAACAAAGAGACGGGCGGCGGCAAGAAGAGCGGCTCGGGGCGCGGAAAGCCGATGGACACCTCACCCTCTCGCAAGGGCGGAAAGATCGGCGGCAAGGCCTCGGCGTCTCGGCCCGCCTCGGCTCGCTCGGCCTCAGCCAAGAAGGCGGCAGCGACACGCAAGCGCAAAGCTTCGCGGTAACTCCGCTCATTCCTACGTGGGAATCTAGACGTGCAATGCGGGAACGGGAGGGACGGAAACCGGAGCCTCCTTTTACGCGCAATAGCGGAGCCGACGCCTGACAGCTCCATTTATTCCCCGTGCCAAAGGGGCTCCCCGAGCTATAATGGCGGGAACCGAATTCCTGTATCCCCGCTTTCGGGGGGATGAGCGGGTGGGGCTCTAGTGGTCGTGGTGTCGAAAGAGCGCATCGAGAAAGACTCATTCGGCGAGATCGCCGTGCCCGCCGAGCACTATTGGGGTGCGCAGACGCAACGCTCGCTCGAGAATTTCCGCATCGGCACGGAAACGATGCCGCGCGAGATCGTCGCGGCGCTCGCGCTCATCAAGAAAATCGCAGCGCTCGTGAACGAGGAGCTCGGGCTCCTCGAGCCGCGCCTCGCGAAAGCGATCGTCACGGCGGCCGAGGAAGTGATCGCCGGACGGCTGGATCGCGAGTTTCCGCTCGTCGTTTGGCAGACCGGCTCTGGCACGCAGACCAACATGAACGTCAACGAGGTCGTCGCCAACCGCGCGAATCAGATCTTGGGCAAGCCGCTCGGCTCCAAGTCGCCGGTTCACCCCAATGACCAGGTGAATCTCGGCCAATCCTCGAACGACAGCTTCCCGACCGCGATGAACATCGCGGGCGCGACCGAGATCGCGGCGCGGCTTCTGCCCGCGCTCGAGCATCTTCGTGAGGCGCTCGCGAAAAAAGCCCAGGTCTTCGCTACGATCGTGAAGATCGGCCGAACTCATCTCCAAGATGCGACGCCCGTGACGCTCGGCCAGGAGTTCTCAGGCTACGCGGCGCAGCTCGAGCTCGGCATCGCGCATGTCGGCCAAGGGCTCGAGGCGCTCTACCCGGTGGCGCAAGGCGCGACTGCCGTGGGCACCGGGCTCAACACCCATCCCGAATTCGCGACCCGCTTCGCGGCCCGGCTCGCTCGGGAAACCGAGCTTCCCTTCACCTCGGCGCCGAATAAATTCGCGGCGCTCGCCTCGCATGATGCCATCGTCTTCGCGCATGGAGCGCTCGCGAGCGTCGCCGCCTCGCTTTTCAAGATCGCAAACGACATCAGGCTATTGGGCTCCGGCCCCCGCTCCGGCCTGGGCGAGCTCATCTTGCCGGAGAACGAGCCGGGCTCGTCCATCATGCCGGGAAAGGTCAATCCCACACAGGCCGAGGCGCTCACGATGGCGGCCATGCAAGTGATGGGCAATCAGACCACGATCGCCTTCGCCGGATCGCAAGGCCATCTGGAGCTCAACGTCTTCAAGCCCGTGATGGCCTACGCGTTCCTGCAATCGATCCGGCTGATCGCGGATGCGGCGGTGAGCTTTACGGATCATTGCGTCACGGGGATCAGGCCCAATCTCGCCCGCATCGAGGAGCTTCTGAAACGCTCGCTCATGCTGGTGACGGCGCTCACCCCCGTGATCGGCTACGACAAGGCCGCCGCCATCGCCAAGGCGGCGCACCGGAAGGGCACGACCTTGCGCGAGGAGGCGCTCGCCTCGGGCGCGATCACGCAAGAGGATTACGATCGGCTCGTGGCGCCCGAGAAGATGGTGTGATCAGGCGGCTTGATCAAGCGGCTTGCCGCGAGGCTTTGGCTTCGGCGCGCGCCGCCTCGATGTAGATATCGCGCAGGCGGCGCGCCACCGGACCTGGCTGACCGCCTCCGATGCGCTTGCCATCCACCTCGATGACCGGCTTCACGAAGCTCGTCGCGCTCGTGATGAAGCATTCTTGCGCGGCGAAAACCTCGTCGAGCGTGAAGCTCCGCTCCTCGATCGCGAGCGCCTTCTCCCCCGCGAGGCGAATCACCGATTGCCGCGTGATGCCGGGCAGGATCGCGTGCGAATTCGGCCGCGTCACGATGTGCCCCTTCTCGGTCACGATGAACACGGTCGAGGAGCCGCCCTCGGTCACCACGCCCTCCTGATGCATGATGGCTTCCTGGCACCCGGCCGCCACGGCCGCTTGTTTGGCCAGCACTTGCGCCAAAAGCGCCACGCTCTTGATGTCGCGGCGCTCCCAGCGAATATCGGGAACGCTCAAGAGCTTGATGCCGGAAGTCGCCTTTGGATCGTTCACGATCTCTCGGCTTTGCGTGAACATCACGAGGCTCGGCTTGGAATCTGCCGGAAAATGGAATTCGCGATCCGCGGCGCCGCGCGTCACCTGGAGGTAGATAGAGCCCTCGGTGAGACGGTTGCGGGCGATGAGCTCCTTCTGCAAACCGACGATCTTCTCTTTCGGCATGGGCATCGGCAGATCGATCTCGCCGAGCGACCGGGCAAGCCTTTTGAGATGGGCCTCATTGTCCACGAGGCCGCCATCGAGAACGGCGCTCACTTCGTAGATGCCGTCGGCAAAAATGAAGCCGCGGTCGAACACTGAGATCTTGGCGTCTTCCTCCGCAAGGAAGGCGCCGTTGACATAGACGGTGCGGGACAAGGCATGGCTCCCTGCAGGTCGATCTGGACGAAGCCACATAGGCCGCAAATTGTTGGGCCGCAAATTGTTGGGCCGCAAACTGTCGGGCGGCAAATTTCCGCTTGAGATTTCGGGCTTTGCAATTTCGGCCTTTCAGATTTCGCTTGCGCTGACACCCCTGCCGGCCTTTTATCCGCGCGGTCGGCGCCGGATCGCCGGCCCGCCATCCCGGAGGCCCCATGCCCAAGCTGACAAGCGACGCCGAAGGCGTCCATGTGATCGCGCCGACACCTTTCGATGAAAAAGGCGCGCTCGACCTCGCCTCGACGGCGCGCATGGTAGACCGTTATCTCGAGGCGGGAGCGACCGGTCTCACCATCCTGGGCATCATGGGGGAGGCGCCGAAGCTCACCGGGGCGGAGGCGCGCCTCTTCGTCAAGGAGGTGCTCGCGCGCGTAAATTCCCGCATTGTCGTCACGGTCGGCGTCTCAGCCGCGGGCTTCGCGGCCATGAGCGATCTCACCAAGGCGGTCATGGACATGGGGGCTTCGGGCGTGATGATCGCGCCGGTGACTGGCTTGCGCACCGATGACCAGATCGTCGGCTATTTCGCCGATGCGGTCGATGCGGTCGGCGCTGATGTGCCGTGGGTTCTGCAAGATTATCCGCAGACCACGAATGTCGTGATGTCGCCGAAGGTGATCGCGCGCATCATCGCGGCGAACCCGTCATGCGTGATGCTCAAGCACGAGGACTGGCCCGGCCTCGACAAGATTACCGCCGTGCGGCGAATGGAGGCGGCCGGCGAGCTTCGCCGCGTCTCGATCCTCGTCGGCAATGGCGGCATGTTCCTTCCCTACGAGATGGAGCGCGGCGCCGATGGCGCGATGACGGGATATGCGTATCCGGAAATGCTCGTCGGCGTGGTGAAGCTCTCGCGTGCCGGCAAGCGCGGCGAGGCCCATGACCTCTTCGACCGGCACTTGCCGCTCGTGCGCTACGAGACGCAGCCGGGGCTCGGGCTCGGCGTGCGCAAATATGTGCTGAAGAAGCGCGGCATCATCGCCCATGACACGATGCGCAAACCGGCGCCCAAGCTTTCACCGCAGACCATCGCCGAAGTCGATTGGCTGATGGCGCGCATCGAAAAGCCTGCTGGCCACAAGGAAAGACGGGATATCGCGGCATGAAGATCGGATTGAAGGGCAAGCGCGCCCTCGTGCTCGGCGCGAGCAAGGGCCTCGGCTTCGGCGTCGCCAAGGGTCTCGCCGAGGAGGGCGCGACGGTCGCCATCGCGAGCCGCGGCTTGGAGGCGGCGAGCGCCGCCGCGAAGACGATCGGCGCCAAGGGATTTGCCTGCGACACAGGCAAGCTCGATCAGATCGAGGCGCTGCATGTGGCCGTGACGAAGGAGCTCGGCGGCATCGATGTGCTCGTGCTCAATTCGGGCGGCCCGCCGCCCGGCGGCGCGCAAAACGTGTCCAGCGCGCAATGGCGCAGCTCCTTCGAGGGGATGTTCGTCGGGCTCGTGCGACTGGCGGACCTCGCCCTCCCGGGCATGATCGAGCGAAAGTGGGGCCGCATCATCTCGGTGATCTCGTCGGGCGTGATCGAACCGATCCCAAATCTCGCGATCTCGAACGCCATCCGGCCCGCTCTCGTCGGCTGGGGCAAGACGCTCGCTAATGAGGTCGCCCGCCACGGTGTCACCGTGAACGCCGTGGCGCCCGGGCGGATCGCCACCGACCGCCTCACCCAGCTCGACAAAGCGAATGCCGAGAAGCAGGGGAAATCGGTCGCCGAGATCGAGGCGGCCGCGAAGGCACGCATTCCGGCCGGCCGCTACGGAACGGTCGAAGATTACGCTTCCGTCGCCGTCTTTCTCGCGAGCGAAGCGGCGGCCTATGTGACGGGCTCGATCCTGCGCGCCGACGGCGGGCAGATCGCGAGCCATTGAATAGCCCGACGAACGAGAGGGCGCGATCGTGACCCTCTTTACGCGCGGTACGGGGCAGGGCCTGTTGGGCTATTAGGCTGAATCGACATTCATCGTGACCAGATCATAGCGCTGGCGAAATGGATGAATGCCAGAAAATAGATGACGCGCCGGTCGAAGCGGGTTGCGACCCGCCGAAAATGCTTGAGCTTATTGAAGCAGCGTTCGATGCGATTTCTGG
>JAFBAS010000049.1 GCA_019247605.1 Hyphomicrobiales bacterium | reverse complement strand
CTTTGCACCCAGGGCTCGGCGATCATGCAGGCGAGGAGATGCTTGCGCTCCGGGCAAAAGGGCTTGAGCGGCCCGAAATAGGTGGGGAGTGGCCATTGGATCGGGGTCGCGAGCTTCTTCACGATCCCATCGCAGAGCGCGAGCTCCCGGCCGAATGCCACGGCGTCGAAGAAATCGTCGAAGGCGACGAGGAGATCGATCCAAGGGAAGGCAGGGGCGACCGGCATTTCGAGCACCGTGATGATGCCGGTCGTCCCATAGGCATGGTTCACCGCTTGCGCCGCACTGCCGCGCAGCTCGATCGCGCGGGGCTCTTCTTCGAGCGTCACGATCCGTGCGGCCAGAAGATTGCCCGGCTCGCGCAAGCCTCCATAGGTGATCGACCCGACCCCACCGGAGCCGCCCGCGACGAATCCTCCGATGGTCGCGGTCCGCTTGGTCGAGGGGTGCATGCGAAGCTCCCAGCCATGGCCCTTCAGCGCCATGTCGATATCGACCATCTTGGCGCCGGCGGCGACGCGAAGCACGCCGGCCTTGTGCCATTCGATGACATTGAGCTCGGTGAGATCGAGGAGCACCCCGCCAGCCAGGGGTACCGCCTGACCGTAATTTCCGGTGCCGCCACCGCGCGGCGTGAGCGGGATGCGATGACGGGCGCAGGCGCGCGCCACCCGCATGACATCGGCCTCGTCGCGCGGCACCGCGATGATGTCGGCCGCAAGGCCATGCAATTGCTCGTTCAACACGGGGCTGTACCAGAAGAAGTCACGGGAGCGCAGCCGCACGACACGTTGCTCATCGATCACCGGCACGTCGGCGACGTCACGCCGAAATGCGTCCATGTCGTAACGCGGCCTTTCGCGTCGCGCGGTTCTCGTCCTTGTCGGCGCTTCGGTCATCGGTCCTCCGGTTGTGAAACGGCCTCGCGCCGCATCCCTTGCATGGCTTCGACGGTTGCTCGACGACCCGCCGCCGAAGTCCATCCACCAGATTACATGGCTGTGCTGCTGTGGTCAGGCCCCTTATTGCTCATACCTGTCGTTCATCCCTGCCGCTCATCCGCGCGAAAGGGAGGGTCTAGGCCCTGTGTTCACTTGTTGAGGTCGGGTTCGCGCTTTCCTCGAACGAGCGGAGTTGAAGGGCGGTCGTCCGGCCGCAGGGGAAAGCCCCAAGCTCGCTCGCCATTTTTGCCAATCGAGCGCATCCACTTCTTTCCGGATCCAGTTTCGAAAGGCTCGAACATTCGGCAGATCGCCCCGCCGTTTCGGATAGACCACGCTGTAGACACGCCTCGAACTCAGGCAGAGTGGGAAGGGAATGATGAGCCGTCCCGTGCGCAACTCGTCATAAGCAAGGATGTCATGGGTGAGCAGCACGCCCGCCCCCTCGATCGTGGCATCGAGCGCGTGATCGGTGCTCGTGAAGCGCAACCCACGGGTGAGGTCGACCCCCGCGATGCCGGCGGCCGCGAACCAATCGGCCCAGCCGAGCAATCCGGGACGATTGCCGAGCGATTCGTCGTGGATGAGCGGCAGCGCCTTCAACGCCTCTCCGGAACCTATCGATCCATGCATTCCGATGAGCTTCGGGCTGCACACCGGCACATAGGCCATGTCGACGAGCGGCTCGAACGCAAGCTCGGGATCGTCCTCGTGCTCTGTCGGCATGTTGCGGATCGCGACGTCGACGCCATCCGTGACGAAATTCGCGTTCGCCACGGAAGATGAGACGCGCGCATCGATCTCGGGGTGGAACGCCGAAAACCGGTAGAGTCGAGGGGCCAGGAATTTCGAGGTGAATCCAGGCGGTGTGCTGATGACGAGCGCGCGTTCGTTGCCCACGCGCGTCACCGCATCGACCGCTTCGCGAATCTGGCTGAAGCCCGAGCGCAAGCCGGGGTAGAGACGAAGCCCCGCGCGCGTCAGCGCGATCGAGCGCACCCGGCGCTCGAAGAGCTTGAGGCCGAGGAGTTCCTCGAGGCCGCGGATCTGGTGGCTCAAGGCGCCGGCCGTCACATGCAGCTCCTGGGCGGCCCTGGTGAGGCTCAGATGCCTGGCGGCCGCCTCGAAGGCCCTGAGCCCGTTGAGTTGGGGCATTGGCTTTTGCATGAGGAATTCTCAATCGTTCCTTGAAGTAAAATCCTTTGTCAATCTGCGGGCGCGTTGTCAAATAAGAGGGCGAGTGATGAGTATCACTCAACGATAGACCTCTTGGAGGAGCGTGCAAAAGCCGCGATTGAATTTTGAATTGCACGACAAGAACGGAAGTTCCCGTGGCCGAGATCAGGGCCAGATTGGCCCTTCAAAGCCATGAAGGAGGCTGTCGTGACGAGTTCAATCCGGCCACAGCGCCAAGCTTATGGAGATACCGCCATGGCATACGCAGCAGACAAATCCGGTTTGTTTAACCCCGTCGGGAACGCGGGGATCGAGCCGCAGTCTCGCGCGCCACGCGGTGAAATTCCTGCGCCGCGTCTGGAACGCGATCTCGTCTTGGTCCTCAGCCCGCGACGAAGCGGAAATCGCCGCCCTCCTTGAAAGAACGGGCGGGCGCCTCACCGACAGCGTCGAGCGCGAGATGCTCCAGCGCCGGACAAATCCGTGGACAGCGTTCTATTGAGCGAGCAAAGCACGCCGCGTAGGCAAACATGAGCAAAAATCGGGGCCGCTCCGGGCGGCCCCGTTTCGTTTTGCGAACTCCAAATGCAAGCCTCACCAGCAAAGCTGCAGGTTTTGCGCGAGGTCGCGCTCTCCCCTAAGAAGGAAGATGCCGGCAAGGCGGTTCGGGAAGGACGCGCCTTGTCACCAAAGGCGAGCCCCGGCTCGCTCGCCAAGCACCGGAGGAAGCGTTGATCAGATTTTTTTACGCGCCACACACTTGCGCGCTCGCCTCGCATATCGCGCTCGTGGATGCGGGCGCGAGCTACGAGAGCGTGCGGATCGACTTCCGCAAGGAGGAACAGCGCAAGCCTGAGTATCTTTCGGTCAACCCGAAAGGCCGCGTGCCGTCGCTTCAGACCGAGCGCGGCGTCTTAACCGAGACACCTGCCATCCTCGCCTTCATCGCGCAAAGCTTCCCCGCGGCAAACTTGGCACCGCTCGAGGATGCTTTCGCCTTCGCCAGGGTACAAGCTTTCAACAGCTATTTATGCTCGACGGTCCATGTCGCTCATGCTCACCGCATGCGCGGATATCGTTGGGCCGACGATCCGGCAGCGATCGCGGCCATGCAGAAGAAGGTGCCGACTTCCGTTGCGGAGTGTTTCGGCCTGATCGACCGCGACATGCTCGTGGGCCCCTTCGTGATGGGAGAGAGCTACACGATTTGCGATCCCTATCTCTTCACCCTCTCGCAATGGCTCGACGGCGACGGTGTCGACATCGCGCGCTTCCCGAAGGTGCATGAGCATCGCCGGCTCATCGCGGGGCGTCCTCAGGTCAAAAAAGCTTTGGCCGAAGAGGGCGTGGGCGCCGCGTGAATATGCGAAGATCCGGCCCCGCAAATAAATCCCATTTGTCGGAAACGGCCTGAAAACCACCGTAGGCTCGAGCGCGATTGACGCCAGCGCCGAAATCGATCGGCAAGCTTGCGCTGGCGACGCTCGGCCTCATCACTGCGCCAACGCAATCAGCTTGAAAAATTCGTATGAGACTCAATTTCGCTCTCGTGCCCGGACCGTTGGTGCGGGCGTCGAGCTGGGCGCCCACAGCGAAGAAGCTACGGGAGTCAGGACACAATGTGCAGGCTCCCGATGTATTCGACTATCAGAAGCCCCCGCCGGCTTGGCACGCTTGGACGTCTCACCTCATCCGGCACATCACGCCATGCGAAGAGCCGATCTTGGTCGGCCACAGCTCTGCAAGCGCGCTGGTCGCCGATCTTGCATCAAAGCTAATCAGTCCCCGCCTCATTATCGTTGACGGAGAGGTGCCGCCGTCGCGAGGCTCTGCCTCGCCCGTGCGGCCTGCGCTTCATGACTTGATAAGAAGCATTGCAGCCACTGACGGAAGTCTTCCGATCTGGTCACGATGGTTCGTCGGCGATACTCGACGCGCGTCCCTCGTCGGCCTCGACCTCCTGGCGCGAGATTCCACTGCGTTCGCGGAGTTCGAGCGTGAGCTGCCATCGATGTCGCTCGATTGGTTCGATGATGTGATCGAGCTCGCCGGGTGGGCTCACGTTCCATCCGGGTTCATTCAATGCTCGCCTATTTATGATCACGCAGCCCTAGAAGCACGACGCCGGGGATGGCCGGTCATAACACTTTGCGGCACGCATCTCCATCCAATGTTGGAACCGGCCGATACCATGCACGCCCTCCTTCGCCTGGTGCGCCAGCTCGATAGCGCTTCGCCTCGTTAGTTCCGATTGGTCGAGCTGCGGCCGCGAGCGTCAATGTGCTCGCACATGTTTTGAGGAAGCAGCGTGCAACAATAGGACCTTGGCCATTCAGTGGCCTAATTCGCCGACTTGAGGACATTGATCGAGCAGCCGTAGATCGAAACCTCGTCCGAGATTTGAATCTTGTGCCAACAGCGGCCTGTTTCGGGAATCTCCCTGAAAATGTAAGTTCCGGCGTCCTGCCTCTCCACGGTCTCCTTCGTGTTCGCGGTGACGAGATACTCGAAGAAGCTCTGAGCCACCGAGCCCCAGCACGTGTAGATGGTGCGGTCGGCCGTGCGGATCGCGTTGTTCGTCGAGGTCTCGCGCATGCAGGCGTTATTGTAGGTCTGCGCCTCTGGGGCCATCTTGGCCTCGAGCGGCATGGAAGGCGCCATGAAAATGCAGCCGACGGCCAAGACGAAGGCGTGGCGAAAATGACGGGAGCGCAAGGATCGCATCGAGACTTTCTCCGGCAGTGATCTCAGGCGAGTTTAGATTGTTGTCGCCGTCTTCATGGCAACACTGAGGGATTGCGAGAGCGGCCCCTTAGCTTTCACGTTTCGAGCGGGAAGGCAATGTGCCCGGCTCGAGCGTTGCGAACGCGAAGAACTGGCCGCG
The DNA here is from genome assembly GCA_019247605.1 of Hyphomicrobiales bacterium. Lineage (GTDB taxonomy): Bacteria > Pseudomonadota > Alphaproteobacteria > Rhizobiales > Beijerinckiaceae > GAS188. The sequence goes on along the minus strand of JAFBAS010000049.1, from coordinate 8,564 downwards.
GTCACCGCGAAAGCCGTTGTCAATGCACGCGCGGCTTCTTGAGAAAGCCGCCGCGATCGGCCGATTTGACGCGAACCCAGAGACTTCGGCTGTCGCGCACAATCTCGATTGGAATTTCGGTTCCGGCCGGACCGCAGCTCCAGAGCTTGCGGTAGAAATCGGCGAGGCCTCCGACCTCCTGGTCGCGAATGCTCGAGACGATGTCGCCCTCGCGCAACCCAGCTTCCGCGGCAGGTCCGGGTTCGGCGACATTGGCGACGACGATCTTGCCCTCGCTCTCCACAGAGTAAATGCCGAGCCAAGGCCGCGCCGGCTTGTTGATCCTGCCGAAATTGAGGAGATCGTCGAGGATCGGCGGCAAGAGATCGATGGGGACGACCATATTGAGATCTTGCGACGCACCGTTGCCGGTCACCTGTTGCACCAGGAGCGAGCCGACCCCGAGAAGCTTGCCTTCGGCGTCGATGAGCCCGGTGCCGCCCCATAGAGGGTGCGCGGGGGCGGTGAAGATCGCCTCCTCGAGCATATATTCCCAATATCCGGCGAATTCCTGCTTGGCGACGATTTGGGCCCGCACGAAACGGGGGTTGTCGCCGCCACCGGCCAGAATGACGGGGTCGCCACGCTTCGCCTCCTTGGAGTGGCCGAGCGCGATTGCTGGAAGATCGAGCCGGCCAAGCGCTTGCACCAGGCCGAAACCGGTCTCCTGGTCATAGGCAAGCGCATGCGCCGGCGTGAGGTGGCCGTCAGGGCCGGCGAGCCAGGTATTTTCCGCTTCCGTGATCAGATAGCCGATGGTCAACACGAGGCCGTCGTCGCGGATCACGACGCCGCTTCCGGCCCGCTCCGTTCCGAGGATAGGGGCCGTGAAGCCGTCCGCCGGGATGGTCGAATGGACGGTTACGATTGATCTGAGGACATGATCGAGATCCAAGCCTCGCTCCTTTACGCCAAAACGAAACGCCTGCCGCCGATCGCAACGAGAACGCGTCCAAGTCCCTGAGGTTCGAGGTCCTCGAGGTTCAAGGTCCTCGAGGTTCAAAGTCCTCGAGGTTCGAGCCGAGTCGCGCCACTATGCCGCTCGCATGGTGTTGATTTCGGGGCCGCCCGGCAAGCCCCCTTTGGGATCGCGGACTTCGGAGATTCCGCCGGTGTGAGCGCGCGGGCAAAACGTTTGTACAAAGCTCCGAAGTAAATGCATGTATACTAAGAAACAATACGTTATTCTACATACACTCCAAAATACGCACCCCATTAAAGGCACGAGCTCGTTGCCCCATCGCTCTTCCCGCGGAAGGACATCATGGGAGAAGAGAGCGCCTGAACGAAAGCATGACCCCGTTGCAATACGTTCTGCTGTGCGAAAAAGGCTCTTGGATTTACCGTTTGCTCTTGCGACGTTGACGCGTAAGCTCGTTCAGAAGCTCGCGTTGCGGCCGAGATGGAGGCAAGTTCCAGGTTTCCGGATCAGCCTCGCACAGGAACTCCTCGATATGCCGATCTTTGAATTGCCTTTGCCCGATGGGCGGCTCATCTCGTCGCAAACGCGCCCGCTCATCATGGGTATCCTCAACGTGACGCCGGATTCCTTCTCGGATGGCGGGTTGTTCGCGGCCCATGACGCTGCCATCGCTCAAGGTGAGCGCATGGCCGAGGAGGGTGCCGATATCATCGACATCGGCGGGGAATCCACGCGGCCCGGCCACGAGCCGGTCGGTGAAGAGGAAGAGCGCCAGCGCGTCCTGCCGGTCGTCGAGGCTTTGGCCAAAAGGTTGAAGCAACCGCTTTCGATCGACACGATGAAGGCCTCGGTCGCGCGTGCGGCGCTCGAGGCGGGTGCGGTCATCCTCAATGATGTGTGGGGCCTTCGGCATGATCCGCAAATGCCCGATATCGCCCGCCAGGCGGCGGCGCTCGTCGTGATGCATAACCGGCGGGAGGTCGATGCGAGCGTGGACATGATGGCCGAGGTGAAAAGCTTCCTGGCGGATTCGGTAGCTCTCGGAGAGGCCGCGGGCTTGCCGAAGGCACGCATCCTGATCGATCCGGGGATCGGTTTCGGCAAGACACGCGCGCAGAATCTCATTCTACTGAGAAGATTGGGAGAGCTCTCGACGCTCGGCGCCCCGATTCTCGTCGGTCTTTCGCGTAAATCCCTTATCGGCCATGTCACGGGCGAGGTGGCGCCGCGCGAGCGGCTCTTCGGCACGATCGCCGCGAATGTGCTTGCCTCGCAGGCCGGCGCGAGCGTGGTGCGCGTTCACGACGTCAAGGCTCATGTCCAGGCGCTTGCGGTCGCCAGCGCCATCGCGGCGGCCGCATGAGATCGGGCCAAACGCCTGGAGTTCCGCAAGCCCCAGAGCGACGGCCCGCCACACTCGAGGCCGCGCTCGGGCTCGGCGGCAATGTAGGGGACGTGCGCGCGGCCTTCGCGCGCGCCCTCGTGGCGCTCGCTGCCGCGCCCGGCATCGAGCTTTTGCGGAGATCCTCCCTTTACCGAACCGCACCTTGGGGTCCGGTCTCCCAGGCGCCCTTCCTCAACATGGCGGTGTTGGTGCGCACGACCCTCTCTCCCCACGAACTTCTCGATTTGTGCCTTTCCGTCGAGCGGCAGGAAGGGCGCGTGCGAGCCCAGCGCTTCGGTCCGCGTACGCTCGACCTGGACATCCTTGCGGTGGGCGAACTCGTCCTTTCGGACGAGCGCCTGATGCTCCCCCATCCGCGTTTGCTGGAGCGCGCCTTCGCGCTCGTGCCGCTTGCGGAGATCGCGCCCGACCTCGTCATCGGCGGGGTCACGATCGCCGCGGCAGCTTCACGCGTCGATCGGACAGGCGTCGAGCGGATTGGTCCGTGAAGAGTGAAGAGTGAAGAGTGAAGAGTGAGCGGGGACGACCTGGATTTTCCCTTCACTACTCACTGCTCACTGCTCACTCATCATTCGCCTTCGTCGAATTTGTTGGCGACGAGCGCCTCGAGCGCCTCGAGCACTTCCGAAGCTTGTGGCCCCTCGGCCTTCACCGTGATCGAGGTTCCTTGTGCGGCGGCGAGCGTCAAGAGCCCCATGATCGAGCGTCCTCCCACCGTCTCGCCGAGCCTCGTGACGCTCACCTTCGCGTCGAAACGTTCGACGCATTTGACGAATTTGGCCGAAGCCCGAGCATGGAGCCCGCGCTTGTTGACGATCATCAATTCGCGCGACAGCGGCTGTGCCTCGGTCGCGTCCTTGAGATTGGCCATTGAACGGGAAGCCCCTCGCACCCTGAGAGAAGTCGAAGGCTTCATGGCCAAGCTGCAAGCGAAAAGCAATGGCGTCGAGGGCACTAAGGTCGTCCCGCGCGGATCGGTTCACAAGGGAAGTCGACCGTGCCACCGAGCAAGCGGTCTGGAAGGCGGTCAACCAGGCGAAGACAGCTTGGCCTTGCGCCTGCCGCCCCCCATATGACGGTCATGTTCGACGAAGTTCATGCCGGTTTTCATGACCTGGGGACGCTCGACGAAGGAGCGGCGGGCGAAAGCTCGGGCGTCGATGTCGCGCATCGCCCCTCAGACGAAGCGCTTCTCGATGCCTACTCCCGCGCGGTCACGCATGTCGTCGACGAGGTCGGGGACGCGGTCGTGCGCGTCGATGTGCGCGATGCCAAGCGTAAAAGAGGCGGCAGCGGCTCGGGCGTCGTCGTCGCCTCGGACGGCCTCGTCCTCACGAACAGCCACGTGGTCTCGGGGCAGCCGAGGGTCGAACTCGCGCTCACCGATGGCAGAAGGCTCGGCGGGCGCGTGATCGGCGATGATCCGGACACCGATCTTGCCCTCGTGCGCACCGAGGAGCCGGTGCGACTTTCGAGCGCAAGGCTCGGAGATTCCAAATCTCTGCGGCGAGGGCAGCTCGTGGTCGCGATCGGCAATCCGCTCGGCTTCGAATCGACCGTGACGGCCGGTGTCGTCTCGGCGTTCGGACGCTCGATGCGCTCGGCAACCGGACGTCTCATCGACGACATCATTCAGACGGATGCCGCGCTCAATCCCGGCAATTCCGGCGGTCCCCTCGTTTCGAGCTCGGGCGAGGTCGTCGGCATCAACACGGCCGTGATCCTGGGCGCGCAAGGGATCTGCTTTGCCGTCGCGTCGAACACCGCAAGCTATGTGCTGGGCGAGCTCGTGCGGCACGGTCGCGTGCGGCGCGGATTTCTCGGCCTCTCCGTCGATCAGGTCGGCATCGGGCGCCGTATGCAAGTCGCGCATGGTCTTTCGCAGGAAAGATGCGTCGTTATCGCGAGCCTTTCGCCGAGCGGCGCGGCCGAAGAGGCGGGCTTGCTCCGCGGCGACCGAATCCTGTCGCTCGACGGCGTCAAAGTCACGGGCGCCGATGATCTTTTGCGCCTTCTGAACGCGGATCGGATCGGCCGCACCCTGCTGGTGGAGATCCTGCGTGGCACGGAGAAGCTCCGCCTCTGGGTGATGCCATCCGAGCGCCCGCCACGCGGGAGCTAGGGAAAAGTGAACACGGGAAAAGCGAAAAGCGACCGGTTTCGCGCTGGCGCAACTTTCACTTTTCGCTCTTCACTCCTCACCCAACTCCTTTATAGATGCCGCGGCGTTGGCGGACCTTGAGGAACAATCGTGAAAATCGAGAAGGTTGTGTGCGCGCTCGGGCGCTCCGGATACATGCATCGCGATCTCGCCGCCATGAAGGGAGGCGCAAAGCGCGACGGCTTCCTCTTCCAGGGCAAGCCGCTCACGCCGGGATTCCGCAAGATTGCCGAGCCCGCCACGATCATCTCGGTGATGCTCGTCCTCGAGGACGGGCAGATCGCCTTCGGCGATTGCGCCGACGTCATTTTGGCGGGTGCGGCTGGCCGCGATCCCGCCTTCCATGGCGAAGATCACATCGCTTATCTCGAGCGCGAGGTGGCGCCGAAGCTCGTCGGTCGCGACATCGGCAGGTTCCGCGCCCACGCCGAGGAGATGGATCGCCTTACGCGCGCGGATAAGCCTCTGCACACGGCCCTTCGTTATGGGCTGACCCAGGCGATCCTCCATGCCACGGCGCTCGCCCGCAAGCTCACGATGGCCGAGGTGATCGCGGAGGAATATGGCAGCAAGATCGCAACGAAGCCCATTCCGATCCTCGCATCCTGCCACAAGGACGACCCGCTTCAGCTCGACCGGGTGATCCTGAAGCGCGTCGAGCTTCTGCCGCATGCCTCCTTCACCTTGGTCGAGGAGCATGTCGGGTTGAAGGGCGAGAAGCTCATCGCCTTCGCAGCAGAGGTCGCCAAGCGCATCGGCAAGATCGGCGACAGCGAATATCGGCCGCGCATCCACCTCGACGTCTACGGCACGCTCGGCGAATTGTTCGAGATGAAGCTCGAGCCGCTCGCCGATTATCTCGGCCGCGTGCGCGAGGCGGCGGCGCCTTATGAGCTTCTCGTCGAGTCGCCGATCATCGCCAAGACGCAAGACGAGCAGATCGAGAGCTTCCGTGAGGTGCGCGCGCATTTGAAGCGCAAGGGCATCGCGCTCGGCTTGATCGCCGATGAATGGTGCAACACACTCGCGGATATAAAGCTGTTCGCCGATGAGAAGGCCTCCGATTACGTGCAGATCAAGACGCCCGACCTCGGCGGGATCAACAACACGATCGAGGCGGTGCTCTATTGCAAGGCCCATGGAATGGGCGCGGGACTCGGCGGCACTGCGAATGAGACCGACCAGTCGGCGCGCATCTCGACGCATATCGGGCTCGCTTGCGGACCGGATTTCCAGCTGTCGAAGCCGGGGCTCGGCGCCGATGAAGCGATCATGATCCAGACGAACGAGATGGCCCGAACGCTCGCGATCTTGAAGGCGCGGCCGTCCGTCGCGGCCTGATGCGCAGGAGAGCTTTAGTGGTTCGCATTATTGGAAAAGCAGCACGTCTCTCGCGAACAAGCCTGACGTCGATCTTGGCGCTCGCCGCGCTTGCAGCCGTGCTCACGCTTCGCTCGCCAGCGAGCTTTGCCGAGGAGACGCCTCGCGCCGGCGGCACCGCGATCGCGGTGCTCGGCGCCGATCCCGCCGTGCTCAACCCCGATGTGAGCGTCGGCGTGCCCGACATCTTCACGGGTTGCATTCTCTATGACGCGCTGGTGCGCTTCGGGGAGGGGTTCAAGATCGAGCCCGGCCTCGCCAAATCCTGGGAGATCGCGCCCGATGGCCTCACCTACACATTCCACCTCGAGAAGGCGAGCTTCAGTGACGGCAAGCCGGTCACCTCCGAGGACGTGAAGTTCACCCTGCTCGAGGTGAGCTCGAAATATGGGGCGAAATTCAACACGCCCGGCAAGGCGATCAAGGACATCGAGACGCCCGATCCGCAAACGGTCGTCATCCATCTCTCGAAGCCGTTCGGGCCGTTCCTGTTCTCGCTCGCTTGCGAGCAGAACGCCGCCATTCTTCCGGCTCATGTATTTCGCGACAGCGACGTCCTTAAGAATCCCGCGACGACGACCACGCCGGTCGGCAACGGCCCTTTCCTGCTTTCGGAATGGGTACGGGGCGACCACCTGACCTTCGTTCGAAACCCCAATTACTGGCGCGCAGGCAAACCCTATCTCGACAGCATCGCCGTCAAGATCATGCCGGATTCCTCGGCTCGGATCCTGGCGCTTCAGGCGGGCGAGATCGATTTCATCGACGAATATTATTTCCCGCTGAGCTCCTACAAAATGTTCAGCAGCGATCCGCGCTTCGACGTGCATGATGTGAGCTATCCGAGCGATGATCTCATCATCTTCAACACGCGCAACGCTCCGCTTGACAAGCCGCAGGTGCGCCAGGCTTTGCTGACGGCGCTCGATCGCAACTACATCCATAAGAACGTCTTCTACGACACGGGCAGCATCGCGAGGAGTTCCGTCGATACGCGCATTCCGTGGGCCTACAACCCCGCGGTCGACTACGAGAAGATGTACACCTACGATCCGGCGAAGGCCGCCAAGCTTCTCGACGACGCCGGCGTGAAGCCCGGTGCCGACGGCATGCGGTTTTCCGTGCGGCTTTCCTTCGACACCGGACGACCGGAATACACCTCCTTTGCCCAGGCCATCCAGCGCTATTGGCAAGCCATCGGCGTGAAGGCCGTCCTCGAAGGAGCCGAGCGTCCGGTAGTGCTCAAGCGCGTCTACGCGGATTATGATTTCGACGCGACACTGCAGAACTACACGACCTCGGGTGATCCGGCGCTCGGCATCTCGCGAATTTACACGACGGAATCGATCAACAAGGCCGCGACCTTCAACAATGCGAGCGGCTACTCCAATCCGGAGGTCGACGAGCTCTTCGCCAAAGGGCGCGATGCGGCAAGCCAGGAAGAGCGCGCCAAGGATTACTTCAAGGTGCAGGAGATATTGGCGCGCGACTTGCCGACGCTGACCATTCACCAACAGGCCGAGATCGATGTTGCAAGCGCCAAGCTCAAGGGTCTGTGGCACGGTGCGAACTACATGTGGTGGGACGATATATGGATGGAGCCGTAAACGACGTGGGCGGCAAACCTGCCGGGGCGACGCTCACCGAAAGCCTCGCGAGCTATTGGGCGCCCGTCAAATACGAGGATCTCCCGTCCTCGGCCGTGGCGCTCGCCAAGCGTTTCCTGCTCGACAATCTCGGGGCGGCGATCGCGGGCTCGTCGAGCGAAGTCGCCCTGATCGCGCTCAAGGCCGCCCGCGCCGCCGCCGAAGACGCCGCGGGTTCGAGCGTCGTCTTCGGCCATCGCGCCACTCTGCCGGCGCCACTCGCTGCCATGGTGAACGGCACGGCCGCCCACGCGCTGGAGCTCGATGATTTCGGCGGCTGCGGCCATTCGGGCGCGGTCGTAATTCCGGTGGTCCTGGCGCTCGCGGCGCGCGGACGGATCAGCGGCAAGGCGGCGCTCACCGCGCTTCTCGCCGGCTATGATCTCGCCGCGCGCGTGCTCGAAGGCGCGGGCGGATATCGCCCGCACAACGAGAAGGGCTGGCACTCGACGGGCACCTGCGGCAGCTTCGGCGCGGCCGCTGCCGCCGCCAAGCTTCTCGGGCTCGATACGGGCCTTTTCGCGAACGCGCTCGGCATCGCCGGCACCTTCACGGGAGGCATCTGGGCCTTTCTCGATGACGGCGCCATGACCAAGCGCTTCCACCCCGGAAAGGCCGCTGAGAACGGCCTGACCTCCGCGCTCCTCGCGCAAGCCGGCATGACCGGGCCGCGGCGCATTCTGGAAGCCGAGTGGGGAGGCTTCTTCTCGACCTATGCTCCGGGAACGGCGACGCCCGAAGCGACCTTGGCGGGCCTCGGTAGGGAGTTCCGCATCGCGACCTCGGGCATGAAGCCTTACTCCTGCTGCCGGGGCCTGCATGCCTGTCTCGATGCCTTGTTCAGGATGATGCAAGAGGCTCGAGTCGATGCTTCGGCCATTGCGGGAATGGTCGTGCACGGCAACGCGCAGACCTGCCGCCAATTCGATCGCCTCATCATCGGCAACATGCTCGATGCCCAGTTCAGCATGCAATACGCGCTTGCCGTCGCTGCGCTGAGCGGGCGTGCGA
>JAFBAS010000044.1 GCA_019247605.1 Hyphomicrobiales bacterium | reverse complement strand
CGTCGGGCGTCCCCATGAGACGCATGAGACCGTCGACAAGATCGTCCACGTAGCAGAACGACCTTGTATGGCTGCCGTCCCCGTAAACCGTGATGTCCCGGTTCTGGAGCGCCTGGACGATGAAGTTGGACACCACGCGACCGTCGTTCGGATGCATGCGTGGTCCATACGTATTGAAAATTCGTGCCACCTTCACCGGCAGCTCGTGCTGTCGGTGGTAATCGAAGAACAAGGTTTCGGCGCAGCGCTTGCCTTCATCGTAGCAGGAGCGCGGACCGATCGGGTTGACGTTACCCCAGTAATCTTCGGCCTGCGGGTGCACGGAAGGATCGCCGTAGACCTCGGAAGTCGATGCTTGCAGGATTTTCGCCCTCACGCGCTTGGCGAGGCCCAGCATGTTGATTGCCCCGTGCACGTTCGTTTTGGTCGTCTGCACGGGATCGAGCTGATAATGAATGGGCGAGGCGGGGCAGGCGAGGTTGTAGATCTCGTCGACTTCCACATAAAGCGGAAAGCACACGTCATGACGCAACAGCTCAAAACGGGGATTGCTCAGCAAATGATGAACATTGTGCCGCGTCCCCGTATACAGATTGTCGGCGCACAGAACTTCATATCCGTCCTGCAACAGCCGCTCGCACAAATGCGAACCAATGAATCCGGCACCACCGGTGACCAGTACGCGCAACTCGGTCAGCATTGAACCACTCCCAAGGTCGGCGGATTTCACCCGGGGCTATAGGAGCCCTGCTAAAGGGGCGATCTCTTGGTGACACTATGGTATAACATAGACATGTGACGAGTCGATTATGTTAAGCAGGATTCTTGCCAAGGCGAGTGTCCGAAAATCGAACATTCGAGAGCCCTCACAGGCTCGAGACGCTGGCCACAGCAGGCCTCGAGCTCTCCGTCTCCCGACCGAATAATAATCGCACGGAGACGATCGCCGCCCTGCTATTCCCTTGTGCACGCCTGCCCAGGAAATGCTCACCGAGAATGGGGGCTTCGGATCGGAACCGCTTCCGATCTGTCGCGTGCCTTGGAAAATTCGATTGCCTTGACAGGACGGCTGCGCTGCGCATGGTAGTCCCATAACCCATCACTGGGTGCGGCCGATTTAACATTAAAATGTTAATAAGTGTGGCGAAGCAGCTTCCGCACAAGCGAAGAGAAGAGGGGCGAGGAAGAGAGAAGTTCCTGGATCGAACAAAACTGAGGATCGGCGGAGGTGCTTTGCTTTTTTACGGCCGATCGCAAAAACGGGAGTGCCCTTTGAGCCCTTTTTTCTGTGCCATCTGCGCCAGTCCGGCGATCACTCTTCCAAGCAAGATCGAGGATCATAGTCCAATTAGGTGTCGACGTTGCGACGCAATTCTTGGAACATGGGGTGAATTGAAGGAGCGAGCGGTGCGCAGCGCCTCCGGCTCAAGAGCACAGAAGCACTTGAGCTGCGATCCGCTGCCGTCTCGCGATCGTTGAGGTAGCCGAACGCCCGCTTGCACGAAGCGCTCGGGGCGGAAGCCCCACGATTTTGAACCTCGCTTCGTGGGGAGCGAAGCTCGATGCTCCGGCTCAGCTTCCGTTAAGCCACCAGCTCCGCGGTCTTGAGAATCTCCTCGAGTCTGACTTTCTCGAGGAGGAGATCGGTCACCAATCGGCGCAACCGGGAATTCTCGAGCTGAAGCTCATCAAATCGGCCCACCTTTTCAACTCTGGCGACGAAGTCCTTCGGCCGCTGATCACGCCTTTCGGCGACTTGCGAACCTTCCAGCGCCGGACGGCCGTTCCGCCAACGGTGATAGGTCATAACACTAACGCCCAAGCTTCGTGCGATATCGCTCTGAAGCCTTCCCTCGGCTGCCATCTCGTCGGCTTGCCGGAGCTTCGCAATGATTTCCGGAGCCGAATGCCTTCTTCTTTTGACCATGGTCTCTCACCGGCCGCGCCGGCCCTTCTGCCACCCATCGCGCCTTTTTTGGCCGCACCTCCCCGCTGCCCGCCTTGGACGGGCCCGTCTTCGTGCAACAGTGCCTAGTTCCCCCCGGTCCCCTTGATCGATCTTCGAACGATCATCATCCCGACATTGCTCGCAATGAGGCCGATGGCCGCACCGGAGCGGAAGATACATAGGTTCAATCCGCACTTTATCAATCCAGCATGATCAACCCAAGCGTGCAAGTGCGCCCGACTCACTTTTCCGTGAAAAGCAACATTCGCGAGCGAAGTTATCAACACTCAAATGTCATTCGAGCGTTATAGTGGCGCAAGCCGGAATGTACGGCGCCGCACATGGAGCGTCCCAGCTACCTCAAAGTAGCAACTGGAAATCAATTCTGTTTCTGCTACTTTTGCTCTCGGAATATTTTCGGCAACCTGCCGCGAGGCGCGAGAAGCGTTGCTGCGGCAGGTGGATTTTTGCGTTTCTGACGATCGGCAGCGGAATTTTTGCTGCTTACCTGAGGCTTCCCGATGGGGTGGATGGCTCTGCCCCGCGTTTTTTCGGCATCAACCGGCCTGGAAACAAAGGCCCCGGTTGCGAAGATTGCGGAGGTAGAAATGTCGAGTCGCATGAGCGATTGTCCCGCGGAACTGAAGGCCAGACTCTTCAAGCAGAGTGGTGACGGCGAAATCAGGGCCCCGGCAAACCTGGAGCTTGAAAATTTCGAGCTTCGCAACGAGGTAACCCGATTGACCCTCCATAACGCTACCCTTCGAAGAATGCTCACCAATCGAGGGTTGAAAGCCCAGTGATCCGGTGCTGAGTGAGGGTGCCGGATGCGCGCTTGCGAGCGGCAAGCGCTTTCGGCGCATAGGATTGCGCGGTGGGCGAACTCAAGCCTGCCTCCGCGCCATCGCGGACTCACCTTTGTGATCGCCTCGCATGCCTAAAACGCCCGAGCGCCACTCTTCCAGACATCGAATCACAAGCGATGTTTTTGACTTCGGGCGCATAGGCATCGATCCGTTCGGCGCTTGCGCCGAGGATGCGCCGGATAGCTCTGGACCAGCCGAGTTGGCGCCCTTCGATCTTCAGGCTAAGAGGTCCGTCGATCAGGCCCCGACGCGCCCCCTCCTTTGCGGACCTCATGACCGACACGCATTTTCTTCGTTTCGCGGCCTGCGCGCCGCATCTGCTTGCGGCCGAGAGCGGGCGTGCCGTGATGGCGGACGGCGGAAACGCAATCGAGGCCATGCTCGCCATGGCGGCGACCATCGCGGTCGTCTATCCGCACATGAACTCGCTCGGCGGGGACGGGTTTTGGCTGATCGCCGACCCTAAGCGGAGGGTACGCTATATCGAGGCTTGCGGCCCGGCCGGCGCGAAGGCGAACGCCGCCACCTACCGCGAGGCCGGTTACGACACGATCCCTTCGCGAGGCCCTCTTGCGACCGTTACGGTGCCGGGCGCGGTCGGCGGTTTCGCGCTTGCCTACGAGCTCTCGCGCAGCCTCGGCGGCCGTCTGCCGCTTGCGGATCTTTTCGCCGACGCCACCCGCTTTTCGCGCGATGGCTTTCCGGTCTCCGCCTCGATGGCGCGCAACGAGCCTTCCGAGTTCGAGGCGCTCGCCGAGGCGCCCGGCTTCGCCGACGTCTTCCTGGCCGAGGGCAAGTTGCCGAAAGCAGGCACCATCATGCGTCAACCGGCGCTCGCCGATACGCTGGCCCATCTTGCGCATGCGGGGTTTGAGGATTTCTACCGAGGCGATGTCGGGCGCGAGGTCGCTGCCGATCTTGCGAGGATCGGAAGCGCGGTGACGCGTGAAGATCTCGAGGCCTACCGCGCCAGCGAGCGTGAGCCGTTGAGTGTCGAACTCAGGTCCGCCCGTCTCTTCAATGCGCCGCCGCCGACGCAAGGCCTCGCCTCACTCATGATTCTCGCCCTGTTCGAGCGCCTCGGCGTTGAGAAAGCCGAGAGCTTCGCCCACGTGCATGGATTGATCGAGGCGACGAAACGCGCCTTCGCCGCGCGCAACCGGATCGTCACCGATTTCGACCGGCTGAAGGAAGATCCCGCAAGCGTGCTCACCAGGGAGCATCTCGATCGCGAAGCGGCGATCATCGACCGCAAGAAGGCCGCGCCTTTCGGCGGCGCGGTGCCGATCGGCGATACGGTGTGGATGGGGGCCATCGATCGCGACGGAATCGCCGTGAGCTACATCCAGAGCACGTATTGGGAGTTCGGTTCCGGCTGCGTGTTGCCGCAAACAGGGCTTCTCATGCAAAATCGCGGCGTTTCGTTCTCGCTCGATCCGGGGGGGCTGAACCCGCTCGAGCCGGGGCGGCGCCCTTTCCACACGCTCAACCCGCCACTCGCGCTGTTCAAAGATGGACGGGTGATGTCATACGGTGCCATGGGAGGCGATGGTCAGCCGCAATTCCAGGCGGAGCTGTTCACGCGCCATGTGCTTTTCGGCCAGCCCTTGTTCGAGGCCATCGACGCCCCGCGCTGGCTGCTCGGGCGTACCTGGGGCAAGAGCAAGATCGACCTCACGCTCGAGAACCGCTTCGATCCGACCCTCGTGCGAGCGCTCGAGCAGGCCGGACACCCCGTGCTCGTGCTCGACCGCGCCTATGATGAGGGCCTGGGTCATGTCGGCGCCTTGATGCGCCAGCGAGACGGGTCAATCGAGGGCGCGCACGATCCCCGCTCGGACGGCGGTGCGCTGGGAGGCTGAAGCATGAGATTCACTTCGCGGGTGCGAGCCGCGCGTCGCGCGCCATTGCCGATCATTCGCTGAGACGATCGCCATGAAATTCACCTTCCTCGGCACGGGTTGCCCCGTCGCCTCGCCGCTGCGCGCGGGCCCCGCGCATCTCGTCACCGGCGCGCGAGCGCGTGTTCTCATCGATTGCGGCGCGGGTGTCTCGCAGCGGCTGGTCGCCGCGGGAGTGCGAGGCGCCGAAATCGATGCGCTCATCGTGACGCATTACCACTCGGACCACGTCGTCGATTTCTATCAGCTCCTCGTGTCGAGTTGGCACCAAGGGCGCGCGCGTCCCTTCGTGGTCCACGCGCCAGCGAGCGTGATCTCGCATATGCGCCGCAGTCTTGCGGCATACGCGGATGAACGCGAGCTTCGCATCGCCCATGAGCGACGCCCGTCGAAGCACGGCCTCGATGCCGAGTTTCACGAATTGGCGGAGGGACGCTCGATCAAGGTCGGCGATCTCGAAGCCGAACCCTTTGCGGTCGATCACCGTCCCGTGACGCCGGCATTCGGTCTCGTCCTGCGACAAGGCAAGACGCGCATTGTGTTTTCGGGGGACACGCGGCCTGTATCGTCGATTGTAGAAGCGGCGCGAGGCGCCGAGCTTCTCGTCTGCGAAGTCTTCGTGGATCGCGAGATGAAGCCGATGCCGGGCGTGCGCTCCGCCGAGACGATCGCGGCGGTTCGCTCTTATCACCTCACACCCCGGCAAATCGCCAAGCTCGCGCGTGAGGCCGAGGTCGCCGCGCTCGCGCTCACCCATTTCGTGCCGCCGAATGCCGATCGCGAGGCGCTCGTCGCCGAAATTCGCAAGCGCTTCCAGGGCCCCGTGATCGCGGGCGAGGATCTGATGTCGATCGATCCGGCGGCGCGCACCCTGTCGTTCTCGAGCCTGCATCTTGGCTACTGACCTTGCCGTTCTCACAAGGACTCCCCATGCATTCCGCGCTCCGCTCTTTCGCCAGAGGTCCCTTGTTTCGTCTCTTCGGGTGGACCTCGAGCCGCGATGCCGCTTCGGCGACCTTCCTCACGGCTGTGTTCTTTGCGGCCATGGCGGCAGGCCCGACGTCGCAAGCCGCCACGCTCGAATCGGTGCGGGCACGCGGCCAATTGATCTGCGGCATCAACCCGAACCTGCCGGGCTTCGGACAACCGGACAAGGATGGCGCGTTCAAGGGTTTCAACGCCGATATTTGCCACGCCGTCGCTGCGGCGGTTCTCGGCGATCCCGGCAAGGTGAAATTCGTACCGCTGACGGCCACGATCCGCTTCGAGGCGCTCACCTCGGGCGAAGTCGATCTGTTGACCCACAACTCCACCTGGACGATGCAGCGCGACACCGGCGCCGGATTGCATTTCACTGGCGTCACCTTCTTCGACGGTCAATCCTTTCTCGTGAAGAAATCCGCGGGCATCACCTCCGTCACCGAGCTGGGTGGCGCCTCGGTCTGCACGCAGCAAGGTTCGACGAGCGAACTCAACGCCGCTGACTTTTTTCGTGCCCACAAGCTCAGATACGAGATCGTCTCGTTCGCGAGCGATGATGACGCGGCCAAGTCCTTCGGCGACGGGCGCTGCGACGTCCTCACTTCGGATGCCTCCTCGCTCGCCGCCGCGCGGCTGAAGCTCGCGGACGCCGAAAACTACGTGATCTTGCCGGAGCTGATCTCGAAGGAGCCGCTTGGCCTCGTGGTACGCGACGGCGACGACAAATGGTTCGACGTCGTGCGCTGGACGATGAACGCATTGATCGATGCCGAGGAGCTCGGGATCACGCAGGCGAACGCAGCCGAAGAGCTCAAATCGCCGAACCCCGAGGTGAAACGCTTGCTCGGCGTCGAGGGCAAGTTCGGATCGCGCTTGGGCCTCTCCGAGGACTGGGCGATGCGCGCCGTTCAGGCCGCGGGGAACTACGGCGAGATCTTCGAGCGCAATCTCGGCGCGGCTTCGCCATTGAAGCTGCCGCGCGGCATAAACGCGCTCTGGTCGAAGGGAGGCATCCTATATGCGCCGCCAATCCGCTGAGGGTGAGAGGGGTATGGCCGCGCTCGAGGGGAGACGGGCCAGCCCTGCCCGTGCGGGTGCGCTATGCGTCGAAAGCAATCGTTTGATTACGAAACGGACCCTAGTCTAGTAAAGAGAGTCCGTTCTTAGACTAGCGAGAGGAGAAAGGAAAGTGACCGTTCCTTTCGTCGTGCCCTCCGAAAATCATTCTAAGCTCAGGACTCATTCTTTGAGATAAAAAGCAAACGACGGACAATACGGACTCGCAAAAGATCTCACGGCCAAACAGGTACGCCGTCCAGCCCTGCGGTTTCTGGCAGGCCGCAAATCAGGTTCGCATTCTGCACTGCCTGACCGGCCGCTCCCTTGCCGAGATTGTCGACCACGCCCATCGCGATCACCAAGTTGCGCTCTGGATCGGCCGCATAACTGACGAACGCGAGGTTCGAGCCGGTAGCCCATTTGGTCTGCGGTGGCGTGTCGGTCACGCGGACGAACGCCCGCCCAGCGTAGAAGCGCCGGGCCGAGTCCAAGCACTGGTCCGTGGTGGCGCGGCCGCGGCAGTAAATAGTGGCGAGTACGCCGCGGGTCATCGGCACCAAGTGTGGCGTGAACACCAGCCCGGCCGCGCTGCCGCCACTCAGCCGCTCGATCGTCTTGGCAATCTCGGGCATGTGGACGTGCTTGAGCAGACCGTAGGGCAGCAAGTTCTCATTGCTTTCGGCGTAGCCGAACTTGCTGTCGGCGCCGCCCCGGCCGGCACCTGAGATGCCGGTCTTGACGTCGATCACGATGTTACCAGGCTCGATCAGCTTGTCGACCAGCAGCGGCGCCAGCGCGTTGAGCGTCGCCGCGGGGAAGCAGCCGGGATTGGCAACTCGGATCTGACCCTCGATCTGGGCGGGCCAGATGTCGGCGAGGCCGTATGTCCAGCCCTCGACGTAGCGGTGGTCGCCGCCGATGTCGACGATCTTCACGTCCTTGCGGACGCGCGCCAGTGCCTCGGCCGAGGCTCCCGTGGGCAGCGACGCGAACAGCACGTCGAGCTTTGGCAGGGTCACAGGGTCCCACTTCTCGATCACAAGCTCGGCTAGCTTGGCCGGCACGCCGGGGAAGCGGTCCACCAACCGGCTGCCGGCGCTTCCCTCGCCCGCGGCGTAGATTAGCTCGAAAGAGGGGTGGCTCGCGACCAGGCGCATTGCCTCGCCGCCGCCAAAACCGCTGATCCCGACAATGCCGACGCGAATGCTCATGGTGGTGTCCTGCTGCCGGAGTGAGCGAATAAGTTCAGGCAACGCTGGGCTACGACGATGTCGACCACCCATCAACCGCCCCATTGACAATTTCCGCGAATCCGTGCTTCCCCCGCATTATCGGCGTCCGCCGAGGAGAGTATCAGTCCATGTTCGTCGAGGCAGCAAACCTCGCCCCGAAAACGACCGCGACGAAACCGTCGGCCGCGAAAGCGGACACGACGCGCTGACGGCTGTCCTCGCCCCGGGTCCTCTCCCCGACGGGGATGAGCAGGAGGGGCCCGCGGGTTCAGCCCCGCGGGGGGAAGAGGCGGGGAGAGCATCAAACGCATTTTCGGCGAGGCGACGAACGCCCCGCGATGAAGATGCAAGGCAGCTCCAACAGACGCTCTGAGTCTTGAGACTCTGTAATATTGTCATCAGGACGAAGACGGGACAAAATACGAGGATAGGCCAATGGGTTACAAGGTCGCTGTAGTCGGCGCCACCGGGAATGTGGGCCGCGAAATGATGACGATCCTCGCCGAACGTGCTTTCCCCGCCGATGAGGTGGTGGCGCTCGCATCGCGCCGCAGCGTCGGCCAGGAAGTCAGCTTCGGGGACGAGACGCTGAAAGTAAGGGCGTTGGATTTTTTCGATTTTTCGGACACGGACATCTGCCTGATGTCCGCAGGGGGAGCGGTGTCGAAGGAGTGGTCCCCGAAGATTGGCGCACAAGGGGCGGTCGTCATCGACAACTCCTCTGCCTGGCGATACGACATCGACGTGCCCCTGATCGTACCCGAGGTGAATGCCGACGCGATCACAGGGTTCGCCAAGCGTAACATCATCGCCAACCCGAATTGCTCGACGGCGCAACTCGTCGTCGCGCTCAAGCCGCTCCATGACGCGGCCACGATCAAGCGCGTGGTGGTCTCGACCTACCAATCGGTTTCAGGCGCCGGCAAGGACGCCATGGACGAGCTCTTCGAGCAGACGCGCGCCGTGTTCACGGCAAGCGAGATCAAAACGGCCAAGTTTCCGAAGCGCATCGCTTTCAACGTCATTCCGCATATCGACGTCTTCATGGAGGACGGCTCCACGAAGGAAGAGTGGAAGATGGTCGCGGAGACGAAGAAGATCCTCGACCCCAAGATCAAGCTCCATGCGACCTGCGTGCGCGTTCCCGTCTTCATAGGTCACTCGGAAGCCGTGAATGTCGAGTTCGAGCGCCCCATCACGGTCGAAGAGGCGCGCGAGGTGTTGCGCTCCGCGCCCGGGATATTGATCGTCGACAAGCGCGAGCCGGGCGGTTACGTGACACCGCACGAAGCCGCCGGCGAGGATGCAACCTACGTGTCGCGCCTTCGCGAGGACCCGACCATCGAGAACGGCCTCGCGTTCTGGTGCGTTTCGGACAATTTGCGCAAGGGCGCTGCCCTCAACACGGTGCAGATCGCCGAGGTGCTGGTCAATCGCGGCCTGATTGCCGGAAAGAAGAAGGCGGCTTGAACAAAGGGGCGCCGAGAATGGCGCCCTCTTATTGCAGGTTCGGTTTCAGGCCGAGAATTTCGACCCCGCTACTCCTGCTTGAGAATTGCGCGGTCCACGCTCCACGCGCCACCGCCCGCGAACACCAGATAGAGGAAGATGAAGCAGTAGAGCATGGCCGACAGCCCGCCATTCTGTCCCGGGAAGAAGGAGCGCGGGAAATAGACCATAAAATAGGCGACTGCCATGTCACCCGAGAGGATGAAGGCCACGACGCGGCTGAAGGCTCCGATGAGCAGGAGGAAGCCGCCCACGATCTCGATGACGCCCTGGATGTAATAAATAGGCGTCATGTCGATATGGGCTGGACCCGGAAAATCGAAATACTTCTCGAGACCGAATTCGAAGAAGCTCGCCGCCACGACGATGCGAACGATGCTGAGCACCTGCGGCGCGTATTTCTGCAAGCTCGCGAAAGGTGATGTCATGGCGGCGCTCCGTTGGCCGTGGTGACTATTCCTGGTGCAGGACTTTTCGATCAATGCTCCACGCGCCACCGCCCACGAAGACGATATAGAAGAAAATGAAGCAATACAGAATCGCCAGATCGCCGCCGTTGACCAAGGGGAAGAAGGACTTCGGGAAATGCACCATGAAGTAAGCCACGGCCATGTCGCCAGCGAGGATGAAGGCCACGGCCCTTGTGTAGACGCCTAGGAGCAAGAGCAGGCCGCCGACGGCTTCCAGGAAGCCCTGGACAATGAAGAGGGTCGACAGCGTCGCGGGACCGGGCGCCGGAAACCCGAAGAATTTTTGCAAACCGTGCTGGATAAAACACGCCGCGGCGATAATGCGCACGATGCTGAGCATCTGGGGTGACCACTTTTCCCAGCTCTCAAAGAAAGACGTCATGGATGATCCTCCTCTTTTGGCCGCCGAGGTCGTCGCGGGCATGGATTCCTCCCGGCGCCGAATCACTCGGTCTTAGCCTGCCCCCGGACCATTTTCGCATCGCTTCGAGCATCGCTCTAAACACGATCGTGTGACTGCGAACACGACTCTAACGCGCGGCGATGATCGCCTTGGGGAAAACGCGTGTCGTGCAGGGTGCTTTCCCGGACGAGGACATCGGGCTATTGCCTATGGCCGGGACCTTGAGCGAGGAAGGAGCAGGATGGCCACGCGCGAGCTCGTGACCTTCGGCCTCGATGGCAAAATCGCGCTGATCGGCCTCAATCGGGCCGAGAAGCGCAACGCCATCAACGACGCGGTGATCGCGGCGATCGAGAACGCGGTGGAACGTGCCCAGAAAGAGGCGCGCGCCCTCGTGGTTTTCGGCAATGGCCCCTGTTTTTGCGCCGGCCTCGATCTCGTGGAGCACGAGACACGGCCGGCCGAAGAGGTATTCTACCATTCGCGTGGCTGGCACCGCGCCTTCCGAAAGCTGCGGCACGGGCGTGTTCCGGCGATCGCCGCCTTGCATGGCGCGACGATCGGCGGCGGCCTCGAACTCGCCGCCGCCTGTCATTTGCGCGTCGCGGACCGTTCCGCCTTTTTCGCGCTCCCGGAGGGCTCGCGCGGCATCTATGTCGGAGGCGGCGCGTCCGTGCATGTGGCGCGTCTGATCGGCGCGTCGCGCATGGCGGACATGATGCTCACTGGTCGCGTCCTCGACGCGGCCGAGGGCGAACGCATCGGCCTTGTGAACTACCTCGTCGAGGAAAGCGAGGCGAAGAACAAGGCGCTCGCGCTCGCCCACAAGATCGCCGCGACTGCGCCGCTCACGGTGCTCGGCGTGCTCCAGGCGCTACCGCGCGTCCAGGACATGAGCGAGGATGACGGCCTCTTCGTCGAGAGCCTTATGGCCGCACTGTCCCAAACGGGGCCAGAAGCCGTCCAGCGCCTCGCCGAATACGCGCAAAAACGCGGCACCAAGGTGAAAGGGCCTGGTTGAGGCATTAGCGTTGCGGGTCTCACATTGCGATCATCGTGGCCCTGCTCATAGGATTACGCATGAATGATGATGATGCCCCCGACCCGGAGGCATTGCATTATGCGGCTGGTGATGGGGACTTGCCTCGGGTGATGGCGCTCATCGCGGAGGGCTATTCCGTCAAAGCCTTCGACGAATTGGGCTGGACGCCACTTCATCACGCCGCGCAAAAGGAGCGTCTCGAGGTCGTACGCTTTCTCATTGCGGCCGGGGCCGACGTGAATGCGAGCGATGAGGCCATGCTCGGCGACCCCGTCTTGAAGGACGTAGCCCAAACCTGCTCGCTCGAGCTTGCCAAGATTTTGCTCGAGGCCGGCGCCGATCCCACCCTGCCGGGCGGCATGGGCGTGACCGCGCTCCACAGGAGCGTTGAGCGAAAACGCTTCGAAGGTCCACTGGTGCATGAGCTATTGCTCGAAGCCGCGCGGCGACGCAACCCAGCTTGGTCAGGGCTCGACGAGTTCACAGTAACGCGCAACGAGCGCGACAAGAGGCTGCGAAAGCGCGAGCGGCACTGATGAGATCGCTCCCGAGAGCATAATCCGAAAAAAGAATGAGCTTTTCAAAAAGCTGTGCTCAAATAACGCTTTAAAGCATCGGGGAAATTCAATTTAGAGCGATCATGCGGCGCTAGCGCAGTCATAGCCGACCGCCGATGGCACGTCTCGTCATCCGTGTGATATAGGCGCGCAGCCTCGACGCCTGGGGGAGCATTATGCGGTGTCCGATCATTGGGATTTTTGCGCTTTCGGCTCTGTTGCTTACGAGCCTGCCGGCGCAGGCGCAACGAGCCAAGGAATGGGAGTATTGCGACGAAAGCGGCCACGGTACTCCCGATGAAAGGATCAGCAACTGCACGGTGCTCATCGAGTCTCCCGTGGGAGACGGCGACCGTGCGGTCGCCTACAATAATCGCGGAGTCGCCTGGGACGACAAGGGCGACCAGGGCCTCGCCATCGCCGACTATGATCAGGCGATCCGTCTCAAGCCAAATTACACGCGGGCTTACTATAACCGCGGCAACGCCTATTCCGAACGGGATGCCACAGGCGACGAGGAGCGCGCCATAGCGGATTATGACCGGGCGATCGGGCTCGATCCGAAATTTACCTTTGCCCGCATCAACCGCGGCAATGCCTTGAGAGCCAAAGGGGACACTGATCGCGCCCTCGCGGATTATGATGAGGCGATCGGGCTCGATCCGAAATTGGCCAAGACATACGCCCACCGCGGAATCACCAACCTATCCGTAGGCGCGCTGACCAAGGCGCTCGCGGACTTCAAGGATGCGAGTGAGCTGGACCCAGAAAACTCTTACATGGCACTGTGGCGCGACATCTTGAACAGGCGCAGCAATCTGCCGAGCCAACTTGCCGGCGCGGCCAAGAATATCGACATGACCTTGTGGCCAGCGCCCGTCGTCCGTCTGTATCTCGGCGAGTTGGCTCCCGAAGCAGTGCTCTCGGCGGCGAACGATCCGGATCCGCAGATCAAGAGGGGGCAAGTCTGCGACGCCCATTTTTACACGGGCGAGCTCGCATTGCAGCAGGGCAATAAAGACGAGGCCCTGCGCCTATTCCATCTTGCGACAGACTGCCCGAAGAGCTTCATCGAATACGAGGGCGCCATCGCCGAGCTCAAGGCACTGGGCGTTACACCGTGAGCGTGAAATAGTGACTTCGCACGCTACCCTTCGTCCCTCGCACTATTCGGCCTCGTGCTCCCAGCAACTGAGTGCTGACGAGAGCTGACGCTTGCCCGAAAGATTAGCGCCTTCATTCGATCACCTGGCCTCCAGCTTGACGGCGCGCCGGCGATGGGCGAGGCGACGGGAATGTCCGCGATCGACACCCTCATCGCGCAGGAATTCGGCGATTTCGCCCATATCGTGCATCTGCACGCGCGAGAGCGTCGCGACCACGCAGCGCTCATCCAGGGCGAGAGGCGCTGGAGCTATGGCGAGCTCGACGGCGTGATGGATCGGGTCGCCGCGGCGCTGCAGCGCCACGGCATACGTCCGGGAGAGGCGATCGCGATTTCGGCCGGAACCTCGATCGAATATGCGGCCGTTTTTCTCGGAGCGCTGCGCGCCGGCGTCGCGGTTTCACCGCTTGCCCCCTCATCGACGCCCGCTTCGCTCAAGGCGATGATCGAGGATTGCGGCGCAAGGCTCTTGTTCCTCGACCAGGCGAGCGGCGAGACTCTGGCGAAGGCGGCTCCACTGGCTCCCCTCGACCCCGGCGCTCTCATCCGCGTCGCGTTGGACCGCTCCGATGTGGGTCTTGAGTTCGACGCTTGGCTCGCGCCCGCCGGTGGCAAACCCTCCTCGGTCGCGATAGCACCCGGCGCTCCCTTCAACATCATCTACTCTTCGGGCACGACCGGAACCCCCAAAGGCATCGTGCAGCCGCATCGGATGCGCTGGGCCCAAGTGCAGCGGGCGAAGACCTTCCTTTATGGCCGCGACGCCGTCACGCTCGTCTCGACGCCGCTCTACTCGAACACGACGCTCGTCGCGTTCTTCCCCACCATCGTGCATGGCGGGACCGTTGTGCTCATGGGAAAATTCGACGCCGCCTCGTTCCTGGCGCTCGCCGAAAAGCATCGCGCCACCCACGCCATGCTGGTGCCCGTCCAATATCGGCGCCTCATGGAGCATCCGGATTTCGACCGCTACGACCTTTCGAGCTTCAGGATGAAGTCGTGCACGAGCGCGCCCTTCCCCGCCGCGTTGAAGGCTGAAGTTTTGAGGCGCTGGCCCGGCGGCCTTACCGAAGTGTGGGGCATGACGGAGGGCGGCGGCTCGACCTTGCTGTTCGCGCATGAATGGCCGCAGAAGCTTCACACGATCGGCCGCCCCTCCCCCGGCAACGACATCCGCCTCATCGACGATCAGGGTCGCGAGGTTCCGCGAGGCGAGCTCGGCGAGATCGTCGGGCATTCGCCCGCGATGATGAGCGGCTACCACAATCAACCGGAAGAGACCGCCGAGGCGGAATGGCACGATGAGGAGGGGAAGCGCTTCATCCGCACCGGCGATATTGCGCGCTTCGACGAGGACGGGTTCCTGATCCTCGTCGATCGCAAGAAGGACATGATCATTTCGGGCGGCTTCAATATCTATCCGGGCGACCTAGAGGCGGCGCTCGTCGCCCATGATGCCGTGGCGGAGGCTGCCGTGATCGGTGTGGCATCGGAGCGCTGGGGGGAAACTCCCGTGGGCTTTGTGGCGCTCAAGCCGGCCGCCCATATTCTCCCGGCCGAGCTTCGCGAGTTCGCCAATGCGCGTCTCGGCAAAACACAGCGGCTTGCCGCGGTCGAGATTGTCGACCGGCTCCCCCGAAGCGCGATCGGCAAGGTACTGAAGCGTGAGTTGCGCGAACGTTATGGAAAAACGAGGTTCGAGAGCGCCACGGCGACGTAGGTGTAGGACGACACCGCCTTGCCTCAGTCCAGTGGCGGCAAAATCCCTTCGGCCACGACGATCCTGCGTGCGGTGAGATCGACTTTTGGCACGAAGGCCGCCGCGAAGGGGAGAAACTCCGTCCGCGATGTACCTCGAAGCGCGACTTCGAGGAGGTCGCCCGCACCGAAGTTCTGCACCGCCACCACCTTGCCGATCGTTTCGCCCCCTCGCTCGACGCGGCAGCCGATGAGGTCGGCGTGCAGGAATTCCGCCTCGTCGAGATCGGCCACGACGAGCTCACGCGCGACATAAAGACCGGTTCCGGCCAAGCCTTCGGCCCCATCGCGGCTCAATACGCCGGTGAGGCGCGCGACGAACACGTTGGGAGCGGCGCTTGCGCGAAGCGCCGTGAGTGCGAAGGAGCGCCGGCCATCTTCCGACAGGAGAGGCGAATATCCGGCAATTTGCGCAGGCTTCGCCGCGAACGAACGCAAACGCACCTCGCCCTTCACGCCATGCGCGCCCAGGATTTCGCCGATCCGAAGAAGCGTGCCTCCTTCCGGAGACCCGGAAGGCGCTGCCATAAAGGCTCGGCTCAGGCGCGTGCCGGTTGCTTGACCGGGATGCCTTTTCCGGAAAGGTGCGATTGCAGCTCGCCCGACTGGAACATCTCGCGGACGATGTCGCAGCCGCCGACAAACTCACCCTTCACGTAGAGCTGTGGGATGGTCGGCCAATTCGAATAGGTCTTGATGCCCTGGCGGAGATTGTCGTCCTCGAGCACGTTCACGCCCTTGAAGGGCACCCCGACGTAATCGAGAATCTGCACCACCTGGCCGGAGAAGCCGCACATGGGAAATTGTGGCGTGCCTTTCATGAAAAGCACGACATCGTTCGACTTAACTTCCTTGTCGATCTGAGCGTGGGCGTCGGTCATTGTCTCACCTTCGCGTCGGGACACGGCCCGGGGTTTGAGGAGTAGCGGGAGCCGCCTCAAATATCGTGCGGCATAGTCGTGAGCGCAAGCGCGTGCAGCGCGCCCCCGATGCGGCCTTGCAGCGCGCCATAGACGAGCTGATGCTGCTGCACGCGCGTCTTGCCCTTGAAGGCAGCCGATTTCACCGTCGCGGCGTAATGGTCACCGTCGCCCGCGAGGTCCTTGATCTCGACCTCGGCATCGGGAAGCGCCTCCTTGATGAGCGCTTCGATCTCGGCCTTTTGCATCGGCATCGTGGATAGATCTCCGCAGGGTCGGATGGGTCGAGCTTCCAAGCCCAAAGTTTAGCATCGACGCGCCTTCCACCCCTAAATCAGCCGAAGGTCAAGCACTCTTCGTTTTTTGGTACGATCCGGTCGGAAACATCTCGCATTTTAAGGAAGTGCGCGAGCCGCCCGATCAATGCGTTACGACACCCGACCCCATGAAGCGCGGAAGCCAGCTCTCATGCGCGTCGCGCAAGGAGGCGACCTCGATCGGAGCCTCTCCCGGCACGGTAATCTTCGAGCCTGAGACCGTGCCGAGGATGGTGAGCACGACACCGTCGGCCAGTGCGAGCGCCGAGACATGCTCGAGCTTTTGCGGATCGATCGTCACGAGGTATCTCGCCTGATCTTCTCCGAAGAGGGCCGCATGCGCGTCGGTCTCGCCAGGAAGGCGCGTGATCTTCGCGCCGAAACCGCCTGCCATCGCCATTTCGGCGAGCGCCACGAGAAAGCCGCCATCCGAAAGATCGTGCGCCGCGTTCACTTCGCCAGCCGCAATCAATGCGCGGACGAAATCGCCGTTGCGCCGCTCGACAGGAAGCTCAACTGGCGGGGGCGCCCCGTCCGTCCGCCCACAGATCTCCCGCAGATAAACGGATTGGCCAAGCCAACCATAGGTGTCGCCGATCAGCAGGATCAAGTCGCCCTCGCGCTTGAAGGCGGGGGTCGCGTGGCGCCTCACATCTGCCAGAAGGCCGACACCACCGATGGTGGGCGTTGGGGAGATCGAACGGCCGTGCGTCTCGTTATAGAGGGAGACATTGCCCGAGACGACCGGGAATTCGAGCGCGCGGCAGGCCTCCCCGATACCGCGCAACGCCTCGACGAATTGTCCCATCACCTCGGCCCGTTCAGGATTTCCAAAATTGAGATTGTCTGTGAGTGCGAGCGGGAGCGCGCCGACCGCGGTGAGATTTCGCCAGGCTTCCGCCACCGCTTGCTTGCCGCCCTCGAATGCGTCGGCCGCCACGTAGCGGGGCGTCACATCGCAGGTGAGCGCCAGCGCCTTCGGGCCGTCGCCCACGCGCACGATGGCCGCGTCGCCGCCTGGGGGCAGCACCGTATTGCCGAGGATGAGGTGATCGTATTGCTCCCAGACCCAGCGCTTCGAGCAAAGATCGGGGGAGCCCACGAGGCGCAAAAGCGCCTGCATGTTCGAGCAGGGCGCCGCGACGTCCGCGGCTTCGACAGCTCCGGGCACGGCAGGCTTGACGAAAGGTCGATCGTACACCGGCGCCTCGTCGCCAAGCTCCTTGATCGGCATGTCGGCCATCACCTCGCCCTGGTGCTTCACGACGAAGCGGCGCGTGTCGGTGGTGCGCCCGATCACCGCGAAATCGAGCCCCCATTTGCGGAAGACCGATTTTGCCTCTTCCTCCTTGCCGGGACGAAGCACCATCAGCATGCGCTCCTGACTTTCCGACAGCATCATCTCGTAGGCGATCATGCCGGTTTCCCGGCATGGCACCTTGTCGAGGTCGAGCTCGACGCCGAGATCACCCTTGGCGCCCATCTCGACGGCGGAGCAGGTCAGCCCCGCGGCTCCCATGTCTTGGATGGCGATCACGCAGCCCTTGGCCATGATCTCGAGACAGGCTTCGAGCAGAAGCTTTTCGGCGAAAGGGTCGCCGACCTGCACGGTGGGACGCTTTTCATGTGCATCGGCACCAAACACGTTGGACGCCATCGTGGCGCCATGGATGCCGTCACGCCCGGTCTTCGAGCCGAGATAGACGATCGGATTGCCCACACCGGAAGCAGCCGCATAGAAGATCTCATCCTTGCGCGCGAGGCCGACCGCCATGGCATTGACCAGGATGTTGCCGTCGTAGGAAGCGTCGAACCCCAGCTGGCCTCCGACGGTCGGCACCCCGAAGGAATTACCGTAGCCGCCGATGCCGGCGACGACACCCGAAACGAGGTGGCGTGTGCGCGGATGCTCGGGCGCGCCGAAGCGCAACGCGTTCAGGGCCGCGATCGGGCGCGCCCCCATGGTGAAAACGTCCCGCAATATGCCGCCCACTCCGGTCGCCGCACCCTGATAAGGTTCGATGAAGGAGGGGTGGTTGTGGCTCTCCATCTTGAAGACCACGGCATCGCCATCACCGATATCGATGACGCCGGCATTCTCCCCGGGCCCCTGAATCACGCAAGGACCCGTGGTCGGCAATTTGCGCAAATGGATGCGCGAGGATTTGTAAGAGCAATGCTCGTTCCACATGGCCGAGACGATGCCGAGCTCGGTCAAGCTCGGCTCACGCCCAAGCAGCGCGAGGAGGCGCTGGTATTCATCGGGTTTCAGCCCGTGCTCGGCGACGAGCTCCGGCGTGATGGCGACGTCGTTCTTGAGCACTGCCGAGGATTCCAAAAGGCGCGAGCCGGAACAAGAGCGGGGTTATGATAGAGACGCACAGGATGCAAGGCTCGATGAGGGTTCCCGGCCGCTGGCTCCGCTCGCCATGGACCCGTCCGGCTCGCGAAGCTCAAAGGCGGGCCGCGTGTCCCCGGCGACTTGCGTGCTGCGTCGCCGCTGCGCCCGCTCAGAAAATCCTGCCGCTCTGGAGGCGCGAGAGGCCGGCGCGCGCCGTGGTGTTGCCGTTATCCAAGTTCTGCGCCTGCTGGTAGGACTCGACCGCCTCGGTCTTGTGCCCGAGCTTCTCGTTGGCGAGCCCTCTTCCGGCCCAGGCATCGGCATTCTTGTTGTCGACGTTGAGCGCGGCGTTGAAGTCGTCGAGCGCCATTTGATATTGGCCGATGGCGAGATAGCTTTGACCGCGCGCCTGATAAGGGGGAGCCGCGAACGGGTTTCGATCGATCGCAGCGCCGAAATCTGAGATCGCAGCCTGGTGGTTGCCTTGCCGCTGCCGGATGAGGCCGCGCGCGTGAAGCGCCTCCGCCGATTCCGGCGCGAAGCGAATCGCCTGGTCGAGGTCGGCAAGCGCCTCGTCGAAAGCACCTTGCGAGCGCTCGAGATTGCCGCGGCCGAGATAAGCGGGTCCGTAGCTCGGATTGGCCGCGATGGCGCGGTTGAAATCGGCGAGCGCGGCGTCGCTGCGGCTCGTCTGGCGATAGGCGAGCGCGCGATTGGTCAAGGCGGCGGCGAAATCGGGTTGAAGCTGGATCGCCTTCGTGAAATCGGCAATGGCCTCGTTGAAATGCCCCGTCTTGGCGTAGGCGGCCCCACGCGTGTTGTAGGCCTGGGCATCATTGGGGTTGCGCGCGATGATCGCGCTTAGCGAGGAGAGGTTGGCGGAGGTGACGGCGGGGTCCTCCTTGGCCACGACCGCGACGCCGGCATCGCGCGGCGCCACCGTTTCGCATCCCGCTAGGAGGACCGCGATAGCGCCGGCGCCGAACCAGGCGACGGCGCGAGGGGGGCGGGTCTCAATCCATCTTATCAGTTGACCGATCGAACCCATGCCGTGGCGTGCTCCCCAAATGCGCATGACCTCGAGCCTCAGCCCAAAATCGAGGCAAGTTGCCGAAGAGGCCGTCGAACGCGGCTCGCCTTCTTCTTTTTTTCTGAAAAGCATGCGCGAGCTTCCGCCACCCGCATTGCCCAGCGCAGCATCAGGGACTCGAACTTCAGCGAACGGGCTTGGCTTTCACCGGCAAGAGGCCATCGCGTTGCGCGCGCTTTCGCGCGACCTTCCGGGCGCGACGAACCGCCTCGGCCTTCTCGCGGGCACGCTTTTCGGAAGGCTTCTCGTAATGATCGCGAAGCTTCATTTCGCGAAAGACGCCCTCACGCTGCAGCTTCTTCTTGAGCGCCCGAAGGGCCTGATCCACATTGTTGTCGCGAACGAGAACCTGCACGTCTTGTCCTTGCCGAACGAGTTGAGCCGCTACAACCGTCAAACTGAGCCTATGCCGCGAGGTTTGGCGCCGCGAATTTGGCGACTGCAATTTGTCTCGGCAAAGCTTATGCCCGGCGAAGCGCCGACATCGCCCAGGCGACGATTGAAATTCGAGCCGCGCTGTAGCCGAAATCGACGCTTCTGTCCATTGCCGATTATTCGGCTTCCTGCGAGGTGAGCGGCCGGGGTGAACGAAGAAACCCGCCCCTGAAGGGCGTTCCTTCCGATCCCACCCTTCCGGCTGATTCGACTCCCTGTCCCACTTCCCCTAATTTTGCGCGCCGAAGAGCGGGGTCGAGCTTGCCGGAGCGCAAGCGCTCGGGCCCTGATCGCGGCCCCGAAATTGCCTGCCTGGCTTAGAGGCGTTGGGCGATATTGCTTCTGATTCAGAGATACCCCTCCCCGGCAAGTTGGGCGCCGGCAGGGGAGGCGACGGGTGCTGATGCGCAACGAGGAAAGCCAAGAAGCCTTTTTACCAGAAGAATCCTCTTTCGTGGGCAAGGAGGAAGTCGGCTCAGCGCATGCGAGCCGAAAAGACGCGGTCGGCGGCGCTCCCGCGAGCCAAGCGGCCACATCCCGAGCTTTTCGGGCTTCGAAATCTGCCCGCGGCACGTTGGGGATCATGTCCTATGTGCTTTCGGCAATCGCTGTGCTCGCTGCTCTCGGCTTTCTGCTCGCGGTGGGCCTGAACGGCCGCTTTTCCTCCGTCGCCCAGGGTCAGGCGAGCCGAGACGCGCCCGCTCCGGCACAAGCCGCGAGCACCGAGCCGGCCCCGAACAGTCCACCCGCCACCACGTCCCTCCCGGCTCAAGCCGTGCCGGTGCTCACGGGCGTGAGCGAGAAGAGACCCGCGCCGATCACGGCGGATGCGGTGGGCCGGGTGGAATCGATGGCCTCCATCACGGTGCGGACGCGTGTCGATGGCCAAATCGCGAAGGTGTTCTTCCAAGACGGGCAGGCGGTCCAGCAAGGGGACGTGCTCTACGAGCTCGATGCCCGGCAGATCGACGCTCAGATCCATCAAGCGCAGGCGATTGTCGCGAAGGACCAGTCGCAGATCGTGCAGACGAAGCGCGATTATGCGCGCAACGACACGCTCGCCAAGATGAATGCCGGCTCGATCCTCAATCTTCAGAATGCCCAGACGGCGGAAGCCCTCGCCGAGGCGAGCTTGCTTGCCGATCAGGCAGCCCTCGACAATCTCCTCGTGCAGCGCAGCTACTACACCATCACCTCGCCCGTGACCGGGCGGGTCGGCATCGGGCTCCAGCGCGAGGGCAGCGCGATCCGCACCGGAGATGCGAGCGGCACGCTCGTCACGGTGAACCAGATCCGGCCGATCTATGTGAATTTCTCCCTTCCGCAGAAATTGTTCTCGAGCCTCCAGAGCGCAAATGCTCGCGGCGGCGCGCCGGTGGAGGCAACCGTGCAGGGAAGCGACGTCTCCGCCGAGGGGAAGGTCGCCGCGATCGACAATTCGGTCGATTCGAGCTCGGGCAATATCGGCGTGCGAGCCGTCTTCGACAACGCCGACGAGGGCCTCTGGCCGGGGCTTTTGTGCAATGTGACCGTGACGCTCGGCCATGACGAGGAAACGGTGATCGTTCCCCGCAACGCGGTGCAAAGCTCTCAGGACGGCAACATCGTCTTTATCGTCGAGCACGGGGTCGCCAGGGTGAAATCCGTGGCCGTCGACCGTTTCGAGGGCGCGACGGCCGTCATCTCGTCAGGCCTCAGAGGGGGCGAGACGGTGGTGACGGACGGGCAGCTTCGCCTTACCGAGGGCACGCCGGTGACTACCCTCCAGGACAAGCGCCGTGGAGGGGGCTGAGCCATGAACATTTCAGAGCTGTGCATCCGCCGTCCGGTGATGACGACGCTCGTCATGCTCTCCTTCGTGATCTTCGGCGCGTTCGCCTTCCGCCAGCTCCCCGTCTCGGCTCTGCCGAATGTCGATTTTCCGACGATCTCGGTCTACGCCACCTTGCCGGGTGCGAGCGCCGAGACCATGGCGTCTTCCGTCGCGGCGCCGCTCGAGCGCCAGTTCGCGACCATCTCCGGGGTCTCCACCATGACCTCGGCCTCTTCGATTGGCGCGACGCAGATCGTCCTGCAGTTCTCGCTCGACCGCAACATCGACGGTGCGGCGCTCGACGTCCAGTCGGCGATCTCCGCCGCGGCTCGCAAGCTGCCCCCCGAGTTGCCCGAGCCCCCGGCCTTCAGCAAGGTGAACCCGGGCGATTTCGCCGTGATGTTCCTGTCGCTGAGCTCCCCGACGCTGCCGCTCACCACGGTCAATGATTACGCCGAGACCGTGTTGCAGCAGCAGATTTCGCAGCTTCCCGGCGTATCGCAGGTCCAGATTTTCGGCATTCAGCGCTTCGCCGTGCGCATCCATGTCGATCCCGATGCGGTGGCGGCGCGCGGCCTGACCCTCGATGACGTCAAGAACGCCGTCTCGGCCGCGAACTCGAACACGCCGGTCGGCGAGATGCGCGGCGACAAGCAGCGCATCACGCTCGAGACCGATGGTCAATTGCTCCACGCTTCGGATTATTCGAACATCGTGATCGCGGTGCGCAACGGGCAACCGATCCGCTTGCGCGATGTCGGTGTCGCGGTCGACGGAATCGAAAACGATCAGAACGCGGCCTGGTTCAACAAGACGCGCTCCATTCAGGTCGCTGTCTACCGACAGTCGGACGCGAACACGATCGATGTGGTCGACAGCGTCAAGGACCATCTCGCAGGCTACAGGGCCCAGCTTCCCCCATCGGTGAAGCTCAATGTGCTGTTCGACCGCTCGATCCCGATCCGCAACTCGGTCGCGGATGTGCAGAAATCGCTCGGCATCGCCATCGTTCTGGTGATCATCGTCATCTTCTTGTTCCTCAAGCGCTTGTCGGCGACGGTCATCCCGGCGCTCGCGCTCCCCATTTCGCTCGTCGGCACTTTCGCCTTCATGCATGTGCTCGGCTATTCCATCGATAACATCTCGCTCCTTGCGCTCACGCTGAGTGTCGGATTCGTGGTCGACGACGCGATCGTGATGCTCGAAAACATCGTGCGCCACATCGAGGAAGGCGAGAAGCCGTTCACGGCGGCTTTGAAAGCATCCCGCGAGATCGGCTTCACCATCCTGTCGATCACCCTGTCGCTGGTCGCGGTCTTCATTCCGGTATTTTTCATGGGCGGCATCGTGGGTCGGGTGTTCCGCGAATTCGCAGGCACCATCTCGATAGCTATCCTCGTATCGGGCCTCGTCTCGCTCACACTGACCCCGATGGTGTGTGCGCGCGTGCTGCGTCCGGAACGCCATGGGGCGGAGGCAAGCTGGTTCGAGCGCGCGGTCGATGCGGGCTTCGGCGCCATGCAGAACGCCTACCGCGTTACGCTCGGGCTCGCCCTGAAGGCGCGCTTTCTCATGCTGATCGTGACCTTGGGGACGCTCGCACTCAGCGTGAAGCTCTATATCGATGTGCCCAAGGGCTTTTTCCCGCTCGAGGACACCGGCTTCATTCGCGGCATCTCGGAAGCCAATGCCGACACGTCATTCCAGGCGATGGCCGCACGCCAGCAAGCGCTCGCCGAGGTGATCCGCAAAGATCCGGCGGTCGATTATTACATCTCGGTGATCGGCTTTTCGACCATCAACCAGGGCTTCTTCTTCATCGCGCTCAAGCCGCGCGCCGAGCGCGACAGCGTGTTCCAGGTCATGACGCGCTTGCGCCAGGCGAGCGGGGTGGTGCCCGGCATCACTTTCGTGGCTCAACCGGTCCAGAACCTGAACCTCACCACCGGCCGCCCCTCGAAGGCGCTCTACCAATACACGGTGACAGGTCCCGATCTGCAGCAGCTCTTCGAGCTCGCGCCGACACTCCTCGAGAAGCTGCGCAACATTCCGATTCTGCGCGACGTCGACATCGACCTGCAGCTGCGCAACCCACAGCGCACGATCAAGATCGAGCGCGACCGCGCGGGAATTTTGGGCGTCACGGCCGATCAGATCCGTAACGCGCTCTACAACGCGTTCGGAACACGCCAGATCTCGACGATCTACACGCCTTCGAACGATTACCAGGTGATCATTCAGGCGAAGGAGGGCTTCCAGTCCGACCCGAACGCCCTGTCGCGCCTCTATGTGACGTCGACGAGCGGCCAGAATGTACCGCTGAGCGCCGTGGCGCAAATCGTGCCGACCGTCGGCCCGCTCACCGTCAACCGGCAGAGCCAATTGCCCGCGGTTGCCTTTTCCTTCAACCTCGGCGAGGGCATCGCGCTGGGGCAAGCCATCGCCGCGATCAGGGCGGCCGAGCGGGATGTGAACATGCCGGTGACGGTTTCGACCGTTTTCACCGGCTCGGCGCAGCTCTTCCAGGAGGCGCTGGCCGGGCAAGGGCTTTTGCTCATCGCCGCCGTGATCGTGATCTACATGGTTCTCGGCATTCTCTACGAGAGCTTCATCCACCCGATCACGATTCTTTCCGGCCTGCCTTCGGCGGGACTGGGCGCGGTGATTTCGCTTCAGCTCTTCGGCCTCGACCTTTCGGTCATCGCGATCATCGGAGTGCTCATGCTGATCGGCATCGTGAAGAAGAACGCCATCATGATGATCGACGTCGCGATCACGCGGCGCCGGCGCGGCATCCCGGCCGCGCAGGCCATTCAGGAAGCCTGCATGCTGCGTTTCCGGCCCATCATGATGACGAC
This sequence comes from Hyphomicrobiales bacterium, assembly GCA_019247605.1. Lineage (GTDB taxonomy): Bacteria > Pseudomonadota > Alphaproteobacteria > Rhizobiales > Beijerinckiaceae > GAS188. The sequence goes on along the minus strand of JAFBAS010000044.1, from coordinate 46,659 downwards.
CTTCGCGGCGCTTTGTGGCGTCATGCCGATCGCGGTCGGCGCGGGGGCAGGCTCCGAGCTCCGCCGGCCGCTCGGCATCGCGGTCGTGGGAGGTCTCGTGGTCTCGCAGCTGCTGACGCTCTACATCACGCCTGTCATCTACGTGTATCTCGACAAGCTCGAGCAGTGGATCGCAGGCGCTGAAGAAAAACGCCTGCGCGAGGCGGAAGGCGAAGCGCCCCAGGGCGAGGTGCTGCCCTCTCCGGCGTCGCTGGCCTCAGCGGCGGAATAGGTCAATCCACGCTCATCATCGCCTTGGCTTCATCCCGCAAGGCAGCGCGTGAGGCGTCGCGCGAGTAGAACATGTGGCCGCCGGGAAAGACGACGAGGCGAACCCGATCTGGCGAGCCATAGCGGGGGAGTTGATCGAGCTCCATCTTCGAACCGAAATACGGGGTGACGATATCGAACAGGCCATGCGCGACCAGGACCCGGAGCTTCGGGTCGAGCGCCAGAGCTTGACGAAGCTGCGTCACCGATTCGGGTGGATTGAGGCCGCCGCCCCAATTCCATGACCGGTTCACCGCATCGCTCAGCAATTCGTAATGCCCATCCGGTTTCCAATTGAGCCGATGCTCGTAAAGGTCGACGACCGCACTCGTCATCGGTGCGCCGAGCGCGTCGATGAGCGGATCCTCGAAACGACTGACATAGGAATCGGGGAAAGGGTCGTAGCCGGTCACGGTCGCATCATAGGCGCTCGTCACCTTGCCCTGGCTCCGATCGAGCTCGCGCCGAAAGGCCTCAGGCGGGATTTGGGCGCCAAGCCGGCGCACGAAGCGCGGATCGAGCCCGGTAAGGGACGCGACCTTGTCGCTCACCCGGTCGAGCGTTTGCCGATCGCTTTGCCCCTTCAGCTCGTCCAGGAGAAAATCCGTCGCCGCGTAGCTTTCGACATCTCGCACATCGTCGCGCGTCACAGGGCCTTTCGTCTCGCGCACCACGGCCGCCATGCTGGGGAGACTTGCGACATATTGAAGGAGACTCGATCCGCGAAATTCGCGAAAGTCGAGCACAGGCGAAACGAGGATCAGGCCGCTGACGCCGACGCCTTGCTCTTTCTGCAAGTCCCACACCACGCGCGGCCCCCGGATGCCGCCATAGCTCTCACCCAGAACATATTTGGGCGAAACCATCCGATTCGCCTGCTCGAGCCAGCGCCGGATGGTGACCGCGACCGAGGAGGCGTCCCCGTCGACCGAGTAGAAGCGCTTGCGCACGTCATCGCCGGTGGCGACGAAGCGGCTATACCCGGTGCCGGCAGGGTCGATGAAGACGAGGTCGGTGAAATCGAGCCACGTCTCGGCGTTCGGAACCAGAACGGGAGGCGCGGAAGGAAAGGCCGCATCGCTCGTCATCGGCAAGCGCCAAGGTCCAGCATTGCCGCATTGAAGCCAGGCCGAGGCGGAGCCCGGCCCGCCGTTGAAGGCGAAGGTCACCGGCCGCGATTTCGCGTCCGCGCCGTCGAGCTGATAGGCCGTAAACGCGATATCGGCCTGCGGCTCGCCCTTTCCGTCGTAGATCCTGATCGAGCCTGCGGTGGCGGTGAAATTGAGCGTGCGCCCTGGGAGTGTGAGCGTCTGCTTCGTCGTGGAATCGGGGGGCAGGCGATGCAGCTCGCCACCTTCTGTGGAAGTCTGGGCGTGCCTCTGCGCTCCTTGAGTTTCCGGGCGCTCGCCTGAAGGCGCGATAGCGGTCGAGGCGGAAGAGGGACCGGGCGGCTTTGCCCCGTGCTCGCCTTCTTGCGCCATCGCCAAGGAAGCGAAGGCAAAAAGGCTCAAGCTCGTCGCAACAACGGGAAGTCGAGGCGCTGGCAGGAAATAACCCATGAAACTCTCCATCGCGCGCCCCGCAACGTCCGAAACGTAAGAATAGTGCGCCTTGTCTTTCATCACCAGAGTCCGTGAACGCAAAGATCGCGAATGCGCCATCATCTTTGTGCGGAGTTTTCGTCGGCATGCCGACATATTCGCGAGGGAAAGGCAAAAGACGATATTGGGAGCGGAACATGCGCAACTCCGGCTGCGCCTTTCAATCTTTCATTGGGATGCTCGCCCTCGGCCTCACGATGATGCTCACCTGGCGCGAAGCCGCCGCGCAAGCCTCTGCGTCGCCGCAATCCTCAGCCCGATCCGTCCTCACGGTCGAAGGAAACGGGGTGGCCGAGGCCAAGCCTGACTATGCACGCCTAACAGTCGAGCTTCTCGCCAAGGCTGCGACGATCGAGGGCGCGGTCGAGGCGAGCAAGACACTCGTGCCCCGCGTCGACACGCTGCTTCAATCCCTCAAACCCGGTGGTGTCGAAACCGAAAGCAGCCACTTCTCGATCGGTGAATCACTCCCTCCTCATCCGGCACCAAACGGATCTCAAGGGCCCGCGTCGTATACGGCGACCACAAGCTATACCCTCAAACTTGCGAAGATCGATCGGTTGAACGCGGTCATCAGCGCGCTCGCCTCGTCCGGGCTCCTGGAGATGCGCCAAGCTTCTTTTCACGTCGCGGACGAGCACGTCCCAATGGATGAGGCGCGCCGCGCCGCGGTCGTGGATGCCAAGCGTCAAGCAGATGTTCTTGCCGAGGCGGCGGGCGTGAAACTCGACGATCTCGCCTCGATCTCGGATGCGCGAGCGGCGCCGCAAGGCCAGGTCGCGTATGAGCTTCCCGCGCTCGCGCGCAAATATCTCCAAGTCGTCGCACCGGCAAAGCTCGACTTCTCCGCCTCGATCGTGATGAGCTGGCACATCTCGCCGAAGCCTTGACGCGCTCGAAGTACGCCGGAGCGCCCTCACCTGCCGCGGTCGATCAGCGTCGAAACAACCTTCGCCGTGTAATCGACCATCGGAATGATGCGCGCGTAGTTCAGCCGTGTCGGGCCGATGACGCCGAGCACACCGACGATCTGCTCATGGCCGATTTTGAAGGGGGCGACGATCATGGTGGAGCCGGAAAGCGAGAAGAGCTTGTTCTCCGAGCCGATGAAGATGCGCACACCTTCCCCCTCCTCGGCGCGCGCCAAGAGATCGGCGACTTCGCGTTGCGTCTCGAGATCGGCCAAGAGAAGGCGCACCCGTTCGAGATCTTCGGTGGCCTTCAGGTCCTCGAGAAGGTTCGCCTGTCCTCGAACGATCAATTGACGCGTGTCGGCTCCTCCGGTCCAGCTCGCAAGCCCGGCCTCGATGAGGCCGGCCGTAAGGGCATCGATTTCCCGCTCGACCGCCTCGCGCGAGGATTGAAGGTCGGCGCGCAATTCGGCGAGCGTCTTGCCGAGAATGCGCGCGTTGAGGAAGTTCGTCGCCTCAGTGAGCGCCGAAGCCGGCAAGCCAGGCGGCAAAGCGACGACCCTGTTCTCGACCGAACCGTCATCGGAGACGAGAACCACAAGGGCGCGGCGCGGCTCGAGCTGCACGAACTCGACATGCTTCAGACGCGCATTGTGCTTCGTGGTGACCACGACGCCGGCCCCGCGCGAGAGGCCGGAAAGGAGCGATGTCGCCTCGCGCAACATGGCCTCGAGCGTGCGCCCTTGCGATTTCGCCTTCACCTCGGCATCGATGCGGGCGCGATCCTCGCTCGACAAATCGCCGACCTCGAGAAGCGCGTCGACGAAGAAGCGCATCCCGAGTTCGGTCGGCAAACGGCCGGCGCTCGCATGCGGCGAATAGATGAGGCCCGTCGATTCGAGATCGGCCATGACGTTGCGCACGCTTGCGGGCGACAAGGTCATCGGAATGAGGCGCGACAGATTGCGCGAGCCGACCGGTTCGCCCGTGGCGAGATAAGCCTCGACGATTTGCCGGAAAATCTCGCGCGAACGTTCGTTGAGGTCGACGAGGGCGCGCTGGGGCGGTGGCGCGCTAGTCATCGATGCCCTCGCCGAGAGACTGATCCGCGCAAGTGCTCCTCTTTCCGCTCATCCCGCGAAGGCGGGGATCCACTTCTTCGGACTCCTGCCGCAGGTCTGGATTCGCGCTTTCGCGGGAAAGAACGGGCCGTCGATGGGACCGAAACGAATTGCGCTCCACGCAATCCCGAAGGCGCACGCCTCGGAGCTCCTGAAGGATCGAGCCGTCGCGCATCTTCAGTACGTCGCTCTTCCGCCCGAGAGATCGAAGACGGCTCCGGTCGAAAAAGAGCATTCCTCGCTCGCGAGCCAGGCGATCATGGCGGCGATTTCCTCCACGAGGCCAAAACGAGCAAGTGGAATCTTCGACAACATGAAATCGATATGCTCCTGCTTCATCTGGTCAAAGATCGCGGTCTTGACCGCCGCCGGCGTCACGCAATTGACGCGGATCCCGGTCTTGGCGAGCTCCTTTCCGAGCGATTTCGTGAGCCCGATCACCGCGGCCTTGCTGGCGCTATAGGCGGAGGCATTCGGGTTTCCCTCCTTCCCGGCGATCGAGGCGATGTTGACGATGCGCCCGTAATCCTTGGCGCGCATCGGGCCGAGCACGGCCTTGTTGCAATAGAAAAGCGCGTGCACGTTCACGTCGAACACCCGCTTCCACTCCTCCACCGGATAATCGGCAAGCGTCGCATTTGGCCCCGTGATGCCGGCGCTCGCGACGAGAATGTCGATGCCGCCGAGCGTACCCGCGGCCTCGCGTGCCGCGCGATCGACGGCTGAAGGATCGGTGAGGTCGAGCGCGACCTGGTGGGTCTTGTCGCCGAGCTCCTTTGCGGCCCGCTTCAGCCCGCTCGCATCGCGATCCCAGAGCGAGAGGCGCGCGCCTTCCGCCGCGAGGCGACGCGCGACGCCGAAGCCTATTCCTGATGCCGCACCCGTGATCACGGCCACCCGGCCGTTATGGCGCGCCCCTTCATTCATGCTCATCCTCCGCCCGATCTCTCTTTGGGGCAGAACATAGGCGAAGGCCTCGCCCGTCGCCAGAAGGCGATCAGCGATCGCTCGATCCTGTGGAAGCCGATCGCCAGCGATAGGTGACGCCGTGGCGCGCGCTCGCACCCGGCTCGAGCGAGCGCATCGAGGGCTTCTCGAAAATGTCTCCCGCGAAGCCCTCCGGGTCGCTATGGCCCGTCCAGCACTCGATGCAGAGGAAAGGCGCGCCAGGCTTCGTCCACAACGCGACATGCGGGAAATTCTCGGCGGAAATCTCGATCCCCTGGCCACGCCCGTTCACGTAGGCCACATTCGGGCTTGCCGCCTCGAGAAAGCAGAGCGCGTCATTCTCGAAGAGCTCGGGCGCAAGATGCAGCCTGCCGTCCTCGAGCGGCACCTTGCGGGCCGCGCTCGCGATGAGACCCCCTGGAGCGATCCGCGGAACTTGCGGCGAAACACGCTTGTCGAATACCACTTCATGCGCTTGTGGCGAGCCGCCCGCCAAGGGGAAGACGAACCCCGGGTGAAAGCCGAGCGCGTACGGCATGGGTTCGGTGCCTGGATTGCCCACCGTGAAACTCGCCGAGAGGCTCGTCGGGGTGAGCGTGTAGAGGACCTCGAGCGCGAAGGCGAAAGGGTAAAGCGCACGCGTTGCGGCATTCTCGGCGAGCCGCATGCGCACGCTCTCCGTCGAGCACTCCACGACCCCGAATTCTTCCGCCGAGGCAAAGCCGTGCAGGCCGAGTGGATAGCGCTTTCCCTTGATCCGCATCTCGCCGTTGCGGGTCCAACCGACGACAGGAAACAGGATGGGGCTCTGCTTTGCCCACCAGGCCGGATCGCCTGGCCAGATGAGGGAATGGCCATCGACCTCCCAGCCTTGCGGCTCGGCTCCGAGCGTCGAGATCGTGGCGCGCGCCGAGCCATTCGCGAGATCGAGCCGCGTCGTCGGGTTCACGCAGCGAATTCCTGGACGACATGGCCTGGCGAAACCTCGCGGTAAAGGCGCGGCATCGGCACGTAGTTGGCCGGCTTCATCGGGCTTGGCACCTCCTCGTTCGAAAGGCCGCGCCGGATCGCGCGACGCGCCGGATCGGGAGAGGGCACGGCCGCGACGAGCTTTCGCGTGTAGGGATGGCGGGGATTTTCGATGATCGCCGCCCGCGGGCCTATCTCGACGATCTCGCCGAGATACATGACGGCGATGCGGTGGCTGACGCGCTCGACGACCGCGATGTCGTGCGAGATGAAGAGGAAGGCCAGTCCCATCTCGGCCTGAAGCCGCATCATCAGGTTCACGACGCGCGCCTTCACTGAGACGTCGAGCGCCGAGACTGCTTCGTCCGCGACGATCAGCTTTGGCGCGAGCCCGAGGGCGCGCGCGATCGCGAGACGCTGACGCTGGCCACCCGAGAATTCATGCGGGAAGCGCCCCGCCATGTCAGGCGTGAGACCCACCTTGCGCAAAAGCTCGGCAACGCGCTCGCGCGCCTCGCGCTTTGCGGCAATCCCGTGCACGATGATCGGCTCGGCGATGGCGGCGCCGACGCTCTTTCGCGGATTGAGGCTCGCGAACGGGTCCTGGAAGATCATCTGCATGCTTTGGCGCATGCGCCGAAGCCCCTGAGCGTCGAGTGCGCGCACATCCTCGCCTTCGAAGAGCACGCGCCCGGCATTCGGTTCGACGAGCCGAAGGATCGAACGCCCGGTCGTCGATTTGCCGCAGCCGGATTCCCCGACGAGTGCCAGCGTCTCGCCGGGATGCAGCGAGAAGGACACGTCCTCGACCGCGTGCACACGCGCATTCACCTTGCCGAAGACGCCCGAGCGGATGGGGAAGCGGGTCACGAGGTTCGCGACCTCGAGAAGGGGGCGCATCGTCAGCGCTACAGGCGCGATGCCCGACACCTCCTGCGACCCATTCGGTCGCGCTCGGGCCGAGGATGTCGATGGTGCGGAAGCATTGGCGACCTCGGAGACGCCGCCGGCCTCGCCTTCGGGCTCGGGAAAGGGCTTCGGCTTGGCTTCGCCCTTCATCGAGCCGAGGCGGGGCACGGCGGCGAGGAGTGCCTTGGTGTAAGGATGCTCGGGGCGCTCGAGCACGCGGGCGGCCTCGCCCTCCTCCACCTTCCGGCCTTTCCACATCACGACCACCCGGTCGGCGATCTCCGCGACCACGCCCATGTCGTGGGTGATGAAGACGACCGACATGCCCTCTTCTTCCTGCAAGAGCTTCACCAGCTCGAGGATCTGGGCCTGGACGGTGACGTCGAGTGCCGTGGTCGGTTCGTCGGCGATCAGGAGCTTCGGCTTGCAGGCAAGCGCCATCGCGATCATCACACGCTGGCGCATGCCACCGGAGAAGCGGTGTGGATATTCGTGCAGGCGCTCGCGCGCCGCTGGCACGCGCACCCGGTCCAGGATGCGCAGTGCTTCCGCCTCGGCCGCCTTACGCTCGAGCCCGCGATGAAACATCAGCGCCTCGGCGATCTGGAAACCGATGGTGAGCACCGGGTTGAGGCTTGTCATCGGCTCCTGGAAGATCATCGAAATTTTGTCGCCGCGAACCTTGCGCATCTCCTCTTCGGGGAGTTGCAGAAGATCGCGGCCGTCGAAGCGGATCGCGCCCTCGACCCGGCTGTTGGCGGCCGGAAGAAGGCGCATCACCGACAGGGCCGTGACGCTCTTGCCGGAACCCGATTCGCCGACGATGGCGACGGTCTGGCGCGCCCCGACGTCGAAGGACAAGGCTTCCACCGCAGGCCGCCAGACATTGTCGACGCGGAAAGCCACCGAAAGGTCGCGCACGGAAAGAACAGGGCGAGGGTCTGGAGAGGCCATGGCGGATTATTACGTGCGCCGTGCGCTATTGGCTACCATTCCGCACGGGACCGCTTCAGGCTGTCATTCCCGGCCGAGCGCTCCGAAGGAGCGCGAGGGGAAGGGAACCCATATTCCACGGTTTTTATTGATCTCCACCATGTGGACCCCCTTCCCGAGGCTCGCTTACGCGAGCCTCGCCGGGGGTGACACGCCGTGGATTGAGGCTCGCGGGGTGACGCTGGGGCGGCCCGAGCATCTACGCCTTGATGATCGGCTCGACATCGCCCGAATTGACGGCAGCCTCGCCGCGTGCCGGCTCGGCGCTTTCTCTCTCCTCGATGAGCGCGCCACGCCGCAACGTCGCTTGGAGCCTCGTCACCTCGCGCTGCAGCTGGGCGCGATCCTTGCGGGCTGCCTCGAGCGAGCCTTCGACCACGGAGTGCTCGAGCCGCTCGCGCTCGAGCGTCGCATTGAGCTCCTCGATGCGCTTCTCGAAGGCCTGACGGCTCGCTTGCAAATCGCCTTCGCTGTGCTCGACACGATCGGTGAGCATTTGGATGCGCTCCTCGGCGCGGGCCAATTGCGCCTCGCGCTTTTTCACCGTGTTCAAGAGGGCGGTCGCGCGCTCGACGAGGGTCGCGCGCGATTGCTCGAGGCCGCGCACTTGCGCATCCTGCGCCTCGCGCGAGGCCTCCATCTCGGCGAGCTTCTTCTCGGCCTTGTTGCGGCCGAAAGCCGATTCCATCGCGGCCCGATCGGCGTTTCTCGCCTCCTCGGTGCGCGCTACGAGGTTCTGTCGCGTTTCAGCGAGAAGCTTCTCGGCCGTCGCGGCGCGCGCCTGCAAGGCGCTCACCTGCATGTTGAGCGCGCTGTAGCCGCTGCGATACCGCTCATTGGCCTCGTCGACCGCGGCGACGAGCTTGTTGCGTTCGGTCTCGATCTCCGCGACGGTGCCCTCGACCTGCACGATGCGGGTCTTGGCCATCGTCAAGGCATTGTCGGTATCGGTCATTCGTTGCGTGACGCGCGTGAGCTCGCCATTCGTCTGATCGAGGAGGATCTGCAGCGAGCGCTTGTCGTCCTCGAGCAGCACGATCTTGTCGCGCGCGGCCGCGAGATCAGCCTCGAGGATTCCGATCCTCTTGTCCGCCATGGCGCCTTGATCGCGCAGCGTCTGGTTGTCCTCGCTGAAGGCGCGCACCTGCGCCGTCTCCCTTTCGAGATGGCGCTCGAGCTCGACGATCTCGGCGCGCTTGCTCGTAAGCTCGTTCGTCAGCTCCGCGCGCGTGCTCTCAAGATCGCGAACCGACTGGCGCGAAAGGTCCAATTCGTGCCGCAGCCGCTCGTTGTCGCTCTTTAACGTCGACGCCTTTTTGTCGATTTCTCGATATTCGACCTGGAGCGTCTCGTAGGTGGCGCGCACCTGGCTGAAATTGCGCCGCAAGGCGATGTTCTGGGACTTTTCGATTTCAAGGGAACGCAAAGCCTTGTTGGCCGGCTCCATGATCTTGATGAACGCGTCCTTGAACTCGTCGAATTCGTTGATCTTGCGGCCGGCATCGATCAGGAGGTTGCGCAAGGACTCGTTTTCCTCGCCGAGACGCACACCGACCTCGGCAAAGCTGTCGGCCTCGAGGCCCTCGACACCACTGTCCGGGATGGCGGCGAGCGACGTCACGCCGGATTCGCTTTCCGATTCCTGTGGCTTACGTCCAAAAAGCCTGGTGAGCTTACTCATGACCCATGACCCAATTAGCGCGGCAGACCCCCCTTTTACATGAAGCCTAACTCCATTCCAACCATTAGCGGCGCCGAATTAGCCTCCACTTTTATGCATGGCGACGATTGTGATGCCTCGGGGAAGCTGGCCCAGAGAAAGCCGGAAGTTTCAACGGGCTCACGCCGGCAAGCGAAATGCGCTAGCCTCTTGAGACGAATTGCGCCGGACCGGCGCGAGGAGTTCAAGGCAAAACCGAAAGCATCGCGCCATGCGCTCGCTCGTCTTTTCCGCGCTTGCCCTATGTGCGGTGCCTTCCGTGGCATCGGCCGCTGATTTTTCGTTTGTGGCGGATGAGCAGGCTTTCGCGGTTGCCTACACGGCGGAGCATGGCAAGGACGCGTCTTATCACGTTGTGATCATCAGCAACGTCGGCACGCAACCGATCGAAATCTCGATCGGCAAAGGTGATCGGCCGAATGGCTCGCCGTACGCGACGCTCGCACCGGGGGCTTCGGCCTCCTTCGTCACGCCAAACAGTCTTTTCGTGAGTTGCGCCGCAAAGGCCTGCCGCGCGCCCGTCGAGGTAAACTATCTTCCGGTTTTCTGAAGAGAGCTCAGGACGACAGCCTCCCTGCAGGCAAAGGTCAAGCCGAGGATAAAGCATCCGCAGGCTCGGGCAACCGGGTGACCTCAGCCTCACGACTCGGCTCGCGCTCGATCCACTCGGAAGCCGCAGTGCGGCCAGCATCGCGAAGCCGCGTGAGAAAATCCCAATCGAGGTTGAAGGCGCTCATCTCGCCGAGGTCGGGAAGCTTTTCCTCCGCCGAAAGGCGATGCAGGGCGAGCCTTCGCAGCTTGCGCGACATGCGGCCCTTCCCATCTTGTTCCTTCGCTAGATCCATCATCGAGGAGAGGTTCTCGAGGTCGTGCAGAAGCGAGTTGTTGAAGGTCATCTGGTTCAAGCGCCGGATGATCCCCGGCGAAGTGCGGGGAAGTTCCTCACCGTGAGTGGGGATGATCTGCACCACCAGGATGTCGCAAGCGCGCGAAGCGGCGACGAGCGGAAGAAGGGGCGGATTTGCCGCGTAGCCGCCATCCCAATAAGCCTCTCCATCGATCGTCACCGCGTGCTGCAAGAGCGGCAAGCAGGCGGAAGCCAGGACCACGTCCTGAGTGATTTCATGCTCGCGAAAAACGCGAAGCCCCCCGTCGCTCACTCGGGTGGCGCCGATGAGGAGCCGGAGCGGCGGGTCCTTACGAAGCGCTTCGAAATCGACCTCGCCCAAAAGCGCCCGCAGCGGATTGAAATCGAGCGGGTTGAATTGGTAGGGCGACATGAGCCGCGTCGAAACGTCGAGCGCAAGCCCTGAAGGGTGCTGGACGCCCCCATGGGTCGGCGCCGCGCGCGAAGCCTGTTCCCAAAATTGATGAAGAGCCTTGCGCCCGCCTTCTTTCCCGCCTCGCGCAAGACCCGAACACAAGATGATGGCGTTGATAGCGCCCGCGCTCGCCCCGCTTACCGCGTCGAAAGAGACGTCCTTCTCCTCGAGCAGGCGATCGAGCACGCCCCAGGTGAAGGCGCCGAACGAGCCGCCGCCTTGCAAGGCAAGCGACAAGCGAAGTCCTTTGCGAGGAGGCTTTTCGCCATTCACCGGGGCGCCCACAATAGGGTGCGAGGGGAGAGCCGCGGAAGGCGCTCCGCCGCCGATGAATTGCTTCAGGATGGGAGAGACGAGCGCGCGCAAGGCGCGGCTGAGTTTTTGCGAGTTGTGCATTGCAACAAGATAGGGCGTTCTGCTGCGCCGCAAAATGGCTTGAGCCGTTTTTTTGACAAAATACCGCGGAAAACGATTTTCAGCGGGAACGGGGGCAGATTCAGCCTTCGAATTAAGGCAATTCGGTCAAAATGTTTCCGGTGTCGCTCGCTTGAGCCACCGCGGTCGAAGCCCGCGCTGACCATTGAAGGTTCGAAACGCCCGCTTGCCCAGTCCGGAGCGGAATGTCGTTGGCGGAATTCGTTGCGCCTACGCCTCGTTCTTGAGCTTGGGGTCGACCGCATCGCGCAACCCGTCGCCCAAGAGGTTCAAGGCGAAGACGACAACGAGGATCGCGACGCCTGGCGCGATGGCGAGCCACGCCGAATCGAGGATATTCTCGAAGCCTTCCCGGATCATGCCGCCCCAGGTCGGGGTCGGCGGCTTGAGGCCAAGCCCGATGAATGCAAGCGAGGCCTCGGTGCGGATCGCATTGGCGAGCCAAAGCGATCCCATGACGAGGATCTCGGGGAAGATGTTCGGCAGGATATGCACGGCCAGAATGCGCGTGTCCGAAAAGCCGAGCGAGCGGCAGGCTTCGACGAAATCACGCCCCTTCACCGCGATGGTCGGGGCGCGCGCGATCCGCGCGAAGGGCGGCACCGAGGTGAGCGCGATCGCCGCGATGATGTTCTCGATCGAAGGTCCGAGCATGGCCACGATGATGAGCCCGAGGATCAGGGACGGGAAGGCGAGCAGCATGTCCATGATCTGCATCGTGATGGTGTCGAAGCGTCCACCGCGCCAGCCCGCGAGCATGCCGATGAGCGTGCCGGCCGCCATGGCGATCAAGGTGGAAACGACGCCGATCACGAGCGAAATGCGCGCGCCATAAAGCAGACGCGAAAAGGTGTCGCGGCCGTAATAGTCGGTGCCGAGCAGATGCTCGGCGCTCGGCGGCTTCAGGCGATCGAGAACATCCTGATCGAGCGGATCATGGGGGGCGATGAGCGGCGCGAAGATCGCGGCCGCGACGACGATGAGGAAGATGGCAAGCCCGATCCACGAGGCCTTGTTGGTATTGAAGGCGCGAAGCGTCGCCTGGAGCGCGCTCGAAGCGGGCGCGGGCGGCGCGACAGGGGCTGCGAGGTCGCTCATCCGAGCTTCACCCGGGGGTCGACGAAGCCATAGGCGATGTCGACGAGAAGATTCACCACTACGACCGCAAGCGTGTAGATCACCATCATGCCTTGCAGCATGGTGTAGTCGCGCTGGTTCAAGGCGCCCACGATGAGCTTGCCGAGCCCTGGCCGGCTGAAGACGATCTCGGTGAGCACCGAATTGCCGATCAGGATGGAAAGATAGAGCCCGACCACCGTGATGATGGGGATGAGCGCGTTGCGCAAGGCGTGCCGCCAAACCACCGAGCCCGACGGCACGCCCTTGGCGCGCGCCGTGCGCACATAGTCCTCGGAGAGCACCTCGAGCATGGCGGAGCGCGTGACGCGCGTGATGTAAGCGGCACTGATGAGCCCGAGATTGATCGCGGGCAAGGTGATCGACTGCGCCCAGGCGCCGAGGCTGCCCGAGCGTGCGGAGATGACCGGAAACCAATGCACCTCGATGGCGAAGAGGAAGAGGAGGATTATCGCCGAGACGAAAGCCGGAAAGGAAAGACCGAGCAGCGAGGCGATGCGCGCCACGTAATCGAAGAAGCGGTTGCGCTTGACCGCGGCCCAGACGCCGAGCGGCACGCCCAGCACGACGCCGATGATGAGCGACACCACCGTGAGCTCGATCGTCCAGGGGAGGACGTTCAGCACTTCCGCCATCACTGGACGTCCGCTCACCATGGAGACGCCCCAATCGCCCTTGACCGCGTTGCCGAGAAATTCCGCGTATTGCGTCACGATCGGCTTGTTGAGGCCGAGCCGCTCATGCATGGCCTCGATCGCCTCGCGGCTTGCCTGATCCCCGAGGATCACCTGCGCCGGATCGCCGGGCACGATGCGCACGATGACGAAGACGAGCGTGAGCACCGCGAACAAGGTCACGAACGCAAAGCCTATGCGGCGAACGAGGAACGCCGTCATGAACGCTTTCGCCTCGTCATCGGGCGCGCGTTCGGCATCACCGAACCCGACCTGAGCAGGCCCAGGCGGAAGCGATGAAGCTGCGCGGCCCGTCCGGCGCGCCGCCCTGGAAGGCCGCGCGCACGCCTCGTTCGATCGTCGCCTTTTCCTTTGCGTCGAGCTTTTGAAAAAAGGCTCCAAGTGGGCCTTCGCCTGCGGCGATCGGGCCCCAATAATCGGCAAAATCTGCGTAATTCATGCGGATCGTGAGGCTCGTCTCGACCACATCGGCAAGCTTGGCCTCGAGGAAGGCCGACCTCATCTCACCCTTGCGCGAGAGAGGTCGCGAATAGGCACGCTTGCGCGCTTCCTCCCCGCTCGGCAGGAGGCAAGCCGCCGTGTCCCAAAAAAGACGCTGCGCCAGATACCCGCCGCTGCCGTCCCAGACGGCCGCCGCGACCCTCCCGCCGGGCTTCACCACGCGGCCCATCTCGGCGAGCGCTCGCTTCGACTCGGGCACGAAATGCAGGACGAGAAGCGAAAGGGCGCGATCGAAGCTCGCGTCCGCGAACGGCAACGCCGTCGCGTCCGCCTGCTCGAAGCGAACCGTCTCGGCTTTCGGCTTGGCGCGTGCCGCGTCGAGAAAGACCGGTGAGTAATCGATCGCGGTAAGGCGAAGATCGCGTGCCGCATCGAGCAAGGCGAAGGTGAGGCTTCCGGTGCCGCAACCGACATCGATGACGCTCTCGCCATCCCGCACCCCGACAAAATCGATGAAGAGAGCCGCAAGCTCGCGGCTCCATCTCCCCATCATCTGCTCATATTGCGCGGCATCAACCGCTATGAATGTCGAGGACATCTTTCCTTCGGTTCGCTCGCTCGCCCACAGCCGGCACCGACCTTCAAAGGCCGGCGCCTTCCCTCTCGGTCTGGCGTCGTCACTTCGTGAAATGCGTCTTCTCGGTGATGGGTGGCGCGAGATTGAGCGAGCCTTTCAGGTCGTAGCCGAGCTCGAGATTGTCCTTCCAGGCCCAGAGCTGCAACTGCTCGTAGACCGGGATGCCGCACACCGCCTTGATGATCTTCTCCTGCGCGGTTTTCCACAGTTCCTTCTGCTTTGCCGGATCGGTCTCGACGCGCGCCGCGCGAATCTCGGCATTGGCAACGTTGCAGTGGGAGAAATTTGTCACCGCCGTCGGCGTGCCGACGATCGAGGCCGAATCATAGAACTGCGTGAGATAGACATCGGCGATCGGGAAGCGCGCCGCCTGATAGTGCACGAGCGGCGAGAGATCCTTGCGGATCTGCGCGTGGTAAGTGGCGTGCTCCACCTCCTCGATATCGAGGTTGATGTTCGACTTCTTCAACTGCGCCTGGATCGCCTGAAGGAAGGTTTGCATGCCGGTGAGCGTCGTGTGGATCGACTTCACGGTGATGCCGTTCGGATAGCCGGCATCGGCGAGAAGCGCCTTCGCTTTAGCCGGATCATAAGGGAAGAGCGGTGCGTGCTCATCCGTGCCGAGATATCCCGACGGCACGACCGAGACCGCCTCGCGCGAGGTGCCGGCGCCCTTGAATGCGACGATCGATTTGCGATCGATCGCATAGGCGATTGCTTCCCGCACGCGCAGGTCGTCGAGGGGCTTTTGCGTGATGTTGAGGAAGAGCGTCGACATCTCGCCGGGCTCCATGGCGATCACCTTGACGCCCGCAAGCTGCTTGGTGCGGTCCACCCAGGATTGATCCTGCTTGCCGTAAATCATGTCGAGCTCACCCGACTGGAAGGCGAGATCGCGGCTCGAATCGGACGGGATGTAGCGATAAACGATCTCGTCGAGCATCGGTGCGCCGCGGAAATATTGCTTGTTCGCGACCAGACGAACGAATTGCTGCGGCTGATATTCGGCGAACATGAACGGCCCGGTGCCGATGGGCTTTTTGGAGAAGCCGTCACCCATCTCCTCGGCCGCTTTCTTGCACACCATGTTGCCGCCATTGATGTTGGCGACGTAGCCGAGAAAGCCCGCGACCGGGTTCTTCAGCGTGATCTTCAACGTGTATTTCTCGATCGCTTCGGCCTTGTCGACGCTCGAGAAATCGTTGGAGTAGGAAGAAGTCGCCTTGTTGGCGGCACGCTTGAGCGAATAGGCCGCATCCTCGGCGGTGAACTCGCCATAGCCCGAATGGCATTGCACGCCCTGGCGGACCTTGAAGGTCCATTCGGTGCCGTTCGGATTCGAGGTCCAGCTCTCGGCGAGATCGGGCTCGATCGTGTCCGGGCTGATCTGGCCCGGCCTGATGCGCACGAGGCCGTTGAACATATATTGCAGGAGGCCCTTGTCGGGCGTGGTCGAGGCGATGTGCGGATCGAGCTTGCCTGCATCCGCCGAGCCCATCCCGATTACGATCGTTTTCTTCTGGGCTTGCGCCTCTCCGGCGGCGAACATCGCCACGGCGGCGAGCACGGCCGCGAAAATTCTTTTCATTTTGGCCTCCTTTAACGATTGCCGCGATTGTGGCTGTTTCTGGCACACCGACGCAAGGGCGATCAAATCACGCCAGCTCGGTTGAATTTCCGAAAGGGACGCGCTCATAGTCCAAGCTGAAGAGCCCGAATGAGCGGCGCTCGCGAGCCTTGAGCCATACGGCCCCGGGGAAATCAGATGTCAAGACCGATGCGGCCCGTGCGGCTCGGCGAATCGGGCATCCTCATCGAGGAAGGTGCCGACGGAACGATCTATGCACGCTCGCCCGTCCGGCTAGGCCCCTATCCGGAGCGCCTCACCGACCGACTCGCGCATTGGGCGGGCCTTGCACCGGAACGGCTCTTCCTCGCCCAGCGTGGAACCGATGGCGAATGGCACAGCCTCTCCTTCGGTGAGGCTTTTGCGTCGGTGCGACGCATTGGCGCGGCACTCCTTGCGCGCGGGCTGTCGGCGGAGCGTCCAGTCGCGATCCTCTCCGACAATTCCATCGAGCATGCGCTTCTTGGGCTTGCGGCGATGCATGTCGGCATTCCTTACGCGCCCATCTCAGTCGCTTATTCCCTGATGTCCTCCGATTTCGGCAAGCTGCGCTCCATCCTCGACATGCTCACGCCAGGCCTCGTCTTCGCGGCGCAAGGCGAAATGTTCGCGCGCGCCATCACGGCTTGCGCTCCGGCCGAGGCGGAGATCGTGCTCGGCGAGCCGGCACGGACAGTTCCCAAAGCCACGGCCTTCGCGGATCTCGCGTCGGCCGAAGCGACGGCCGATGTCGGGGCCGCTCATCTGCGCACCTCACCCGATACGATTGCGAAATTCCTGTTCACCTCCGGCTCGACCGGCGTTCCGAAGGGCGTGATCAACACGCAGCGCATGCTGTGCTCGAATCAGGCGATGATCGCGGCGCATCTGCCCTTTCTCACCGACGCGCCACCGATGCTCGTCGATTGGCTGCCCTGGAATCACACGTTCGGCGGCAACCACAATGTCGGCATCGCCATCCACAATGGCGGTTCGCTTTACATCGATGACGGCAAGCCGATGCCGGGCAGGATCGAACGCACCGTGCGCAATTTGCGCGAGATCGCGCCCACGATCTACTTCAACGTGCCGCGCGGCTTTGAGGCGCTCTTGCCGCACCTGCGTAACGATCGCGCCTTGCGCGAGAACTTCTTCAGCCGGTTGCAGGTGATGTTCTATGCCGGTGCGAGCCTCTCGCAAACGGTTTGGGACGAGATCGCGGAGCTCGGCTTTGCAACCTGCGGGGAACGCATCGGGATGCTCACCGGGCTCGGTGCGACGGAGACCGCGCCCTCGGCCATATTCACGACGCCGGAGACGAGCCGCGCCGGCGCGGTCGGGGTGCCGCTTCCGGGCGTCGAGGTGAAGCTCGCGCCGGTCGGCGACAAGCTCGAAGGGCGTGTGCGTGGGCCAAACATCACGCCCGGGTATTGGCGAGATGAGGACGTGACGCGCCAGGCCTTCGACGAGGAGGGGTATTACCGATTCGGCGACGCGCTACGCTTTCTGGACGAACAGGATAAATCCAAGGGCTTTTGCTTCGACGGCCGCATCGCCGAGAATTTCAAGCTCGCGACCGGGACCTGGGTCACGGTCGGAACCTTGCGCCAGGCCTTCCTTACGGCTTTCGCACCCTATGTGAAGGACGTGGTCATCACCGGCCATGACCGGGACGAGGTCTGCGCGCTCGTCTTTCCCGATGTCGAGGCTTGCAAAAGCTTGTGCGCCGATCTTACGGCCGCGAGCAGCGTAGGCGAGATTTTACGGCATCGGGCGACGCGAAAAACACTCGCGCATCTCCTGGCGATGTTTGCTCAGGAAGCCAAAGGCTCCTCGACGCGTGTCGCGCGCTTGATGCTTCTCGAGGAGCCGCCTTCCATCGACTTGAACGAGATCACCGACAAGGGGTCCATCAATCAGCGGGCGGTGCTCACGCGCCGAGCAAACGAGGTCGAGGCGCTGTACGCGTCATCGAGGCCGCACTACGTGATCGAGGCCGAAGTCCATTCCTTTGCCGATGGCAGCGAATGATCACAAGGCCGCCACGCCCGCTTTCGCGGCCATCCAGCGCAGCACGAACACCCGGATGGCCGAGGAGAGGTTGGTTGCCAAAATACCTTGCGGACGCGTCGCATCGATCCGTCGCAAGAGCGCCGCGACGCTGACCCCTTCGGCTTGGGCAATACGGGAAAGGCCAGTCCAGAACGCTTCCTCGAGCGAAACGCTCGTGGCGTGACCCGCGATCGTAACGGAACGCTTGACGATCGCGGAAGCGCGCCCGCCGCCAGCCATTCAGAGGGTTTCGTCGATGATCGGCGGGGACTCCCGCGACGCGTCGAGCTTGCGGGCGTCGAGATCGCGCTTGGTTTTCTTTGCCGTCAGCCTGTTTTGGATTCGCTGCGCTTTTGTCTCGCCATGGAGGAGGCGGTTACGCGCGGCCTCGTCTTCTCTCGCAGAACGATCCCGGTGCTTGCGCGCGAGCCGCAGGTTGACGATCTCGGCGCTCATCGATGTGCGATCACGGCTTCTTGCGGAAAGCGTCGAGGCTGATCACCTTGGGCTCTTCTTTCGAGCGCTCGCGATCGGCCTCGACGGCGAGCTTGAGCTTGCCTTCCGATTTGCCGGCCGAGGACTTGGCTGCCTCCGAAGGCTTCGATTCGGAGGGCTTCGTGTCGGGTGATTTGGGCTCGGCGGCGGGCCGCCCGGACTTCTCGGCGCTCTTCCGTTGGGGCTTCGCGGACTCCGAGGGCGCTGCGCGCAAGGGCAATTTCCCCTGCGCCTCGGCTTTAGGGACACTCGGGAGCGCCCTTGCGGCGCCGGTGGGCGCTTCCCCTTTCGACTGTTCGAATTTGAGGCCGAATTGCACCGAAGGGTCGAAAAAGCCGCTCACCGCGTCAAAGGGGATGACGAGCTTTTCGGGAACGTTGGAAAAGGAAAGCCCGACCTCGATCGCGTACTCGTTGACAGAGAGATCCCAGAACTGATGCTGGAGCACGATGGTCATCTCGTCGGGATATTTGTCGCGAAGCGCTTGGGAAATGCGCACCCCCTTCTCGCGCGTTCGGAAAGAGAGGTAGAAATGATGCTCGCCCGGAATGCCGTCCCGAATGGCGTTCGCGAGCACGCGGCGCACGACGCCCTTGAGCGCGTCCTGGACGAGAAGATCATAACGGATGAGGTCGGTCGGCATCGATCGTCGTGTCGGCTTGCCTTGCGCTTTGCTTGAACGCGCTTTCCTACGTCGCTTCCCCCAGACGTGAAAGCGGAGGCTTCTGTTGCCGGGCGCCTCCAGACCCCGCCTTACGCGGCTAAGCGGAAGGGCTTGATTTCGGAAGCTTACGCTGCATTACGCAGCGACGGCAACCGGAGCATAGTTGTCATTGGCAACTGTGCTTGTGGTCCGATAACGGTGGAACCATGCCGGGCAAAAACAAACCCTTTACGCCCTCGTCGATCCTATTTCGCCCCCACCTCGAACCGGGGGTCCGGTTCCAGGTGGAGGCGCCGGGTACCGCCCCCGGGTCCGAATGGTTTATTGCGGCCGTCATTTATCGCCATAGCCGCCGTGAGGCGGCAATTGCCAATATAGGCCATCGCAGTCCCGATTTGAAGCCTCCAAGCGGCAGTGGAAACTGGCGCGAGACCGAGCTGCGGCTGACCGTGGAGGTAAACGGGCCGGCGTTTCCGCGAGCGCGGGGTGGGAAACGATCAGCGTCGAGCGCCTCCCTTGCGCGCGGGCGCGATCGTCAGGCGCGCGGGGGCTTCAGTTTTCGCCGCGACAGATGAAAACCGGCGCCTTCGCCCGCGGGGCCTGTGCCTTTCACGTAATGGCGTTGCCAGCCCTGCTTCACCGCCTCGGGTTCGCGCCGCGCGAGGCCGGCGTTGAAATCGGTCCGGCTTGCCGTCCACTTCTCGTAAGCGGCTTTCAACTCGGCATCGTCCGACAGGGTCTTGATGCGGGGCTCGATCGATTCATAGAGGGCGTGAGGCACCGGCGTCACGAAGCAGAAGGGCTCACCTTGCGCGAAGCGCACCGTCCCCGGACGGGTGAAACGCCAGTTCATGGTGAAAGGGAAGGGCAGCCAATCCGTTTCGACGAGGCCGTCGAGCGCAACGATCCCGTGTTTCAACATGTTCGGCGCGCCACGGCACCAAAGCGCCCAGCCCGGGCTGGTGCGAAACAGGTAGCCGGTGTGGAAGGTGAGGACGCCATGGCCGAAATGCGACACCGCCCGCCGCGCCACCGCTGCGGGATCCCCCAAGGCTCGTATCTGAATGTCGGATTTGAGATTGCCGCCCGTCCAGGTCGCCGAAAGGGCGCAAGGCAGGATGATCTCCCATCCCGAGGCGTTGGCGATCGAGAGCGGGATGCAGCGATAAGCATATCTCTGGTCGGTGAGATCCATCCACTCACGCTCGGCCCTCGCCGGGACGAGCTCGGGCGGGTCGTCCTCCGTGCGGTAGCAGGTGAGATCGGGCGCATCGATCACCGGTGTTTCGTCGAGCTCGGGTGTTGACGGTCTTGGCATGCTTGGCACCTCGTCACGAGCTCAACGAGTGAACCTTTTCCGAGGGCGGCGCAACGGGAGAGAATGAGCCGCGGCGTCACGAGATCGGGCGAAAAATGGTGAAAGCTCGCCTTGGACGCCCTTCATTGTCGCACGAAGGCTGATAAAATGCGCTTCGACTCAAGGAATCCCGAGCCCGGCATGCGCGCCTATCTCGACCTTCTCCGGGACGTTCTCGAAAACGGCGTTCCCAAGGGTGACCGCACCGGGACGGGAACGCTCTCGGTCTTCGGCCGACAGATGCGCTTCGATCTCACGCAAGGCTTCCCTTTGGTCACGACCAAGAAGCTGCATCTCAAATCGATCGTGCACGAGCTTTTGTGGTTCCTGCAGGGCGATACCAACATCGCCTACCTCAAGGAACACGGCGTCTCCATCTGGGATGAATGGGCCGATGAAGAGGGCGAGCTCGGCCCCGTCTATGGGCGGCAATGGCGTTCCTGGCCGGCACCCGACGGGCAGAGCATCGATCAAATCGCCTGGCTTCTCGACGAGATTCGCCGCAACCCGAATTCGCGCCGCCTCGTCGTGAGCGCCTGGAACCCTGCCGATCTCGCCAAGATGGCGCTCGCGCCTTGTCATTGCCTTTTCCAGTTTTATGTCCTGACCGGGGCTGACGGCGTGGCGCGCCTCTCCTGCCAGCTCTACCAGCGCTCCGGGGACATTTTCCTGGGTGTTCCCTTCAATGTAGCGAGCTATGCGCTTCTTACCCATATGATCGCCCATGTGACGGGGCTTGGCGTCGGCGATTTCGTGCACACGCTCGGCGACGCGCATCTTTACGTCAATCATGTCGAGCAAGCGCGGCTGCAGTTGCAGCGCGAGCCTCGCTCTTTGCCGCGCCTCAACCTCGATCCGGCGGCGAAATCCCTTTTCGATATCCGTTACGAGGATATTTCGATCGAGGGGTACGATCCTTGGCCTGCCATCAAGGCACCGGTCGCCGTGTGAGGCTGGCGGCGCGGCTTGCTCGTTTTCTCTAGACTAAGGAGCGTCCGCCGATTTCCGGTGCCGCAAACCCCCGAGGCTCGGTTTTTGCCTGGGGTGTGCTTATAGGCTTTTGCTACTTCACCCGCGCCGCGCGGGCCCGCAGAATGAGGATCGCCACGACCAGCACGGTGACGGCGGCAAGCCCAGCCGCGAGCGTCGGGTCGAGACCGTGGGCCTGCAGGGGCGGGCCGACGAGCGTGTCCTCAGCCATCAATTCACCCGCGACCCAGCCGAGAAGGGCACCCCCGCCCACGGCGAGAATGGGAAAGCGCCGCAGGAGCGGCATGATGAGCGCCGAGCCCCAGACGATGAGGGGAATCGACAGGAGGATGCCGAAAGCGAAGACGGCGAGGTTCTGCCTCGCAGCGGCCAAAAGGGCGAGCACGTTGTCGAGGCTCATGATCGCGTCGGCGACGCCGATGGTCCAGACCGCAGCCCAGAGATTATGGGCGGCTGGCACATCCGTGCGCCCATGCCCGTCATCGCAGGCGAGCTTGACGCCGAGATAGACGAGCACGACCCCTGCCGTGAATTTCAAGAGCGGCACCTCGAGCACCTGCAAGGCCGCGAAGGCGAAAACCACGCGCAGCGCAATCGCGGTCGCGATGCCGAGCGCCATGCCGAGCCGGCGTTGCGCGTCGGGAAGCGAGCGGCAAGCGAGCGCGATCACGACCGCGTTGTCGGCCGAGAGAATGAGATCGATCCACACGACCTGCGCGATCGGACCGATAACGGCGGGATCGAGGCTCATTCGAAAGCCCCGAGCGGTGGCGAGGGGTCCGGCCGTGGCCTCGCCGGCCTTACGCGGCGCTCAACGCCTCGGGCAGGAGAAGTGGGGCGCGAGTCACGAGGAAGTCTTCCACCGCATCGACGAGGCGATCGCATTCAGCATCCCCGGTCGGCAGCGACAGGATGAGCATCCCGCGTCGCGCCATATAGATGCCGCGCTCGAGCATGTCGAAGAAGAAGAGCTCCTTCAGCCCTTGATGGCCACGCACCGCGTCGCGCGGCGTGCGCACCGGGGTCGACGAAAAATGCACCGCCATCAGCGAGCCGAAGCCGGTGAACTCCATGGGCGCGCGGCGCGACGCGCAAAGCTCGTTGAGGCGCCGCCTCAAATCCTCGCCGCGCGCCGAGAGGGCGCGAGCGGCGTCGGGCGTGAAGATCTCGCTCATGCCGACAAATCCCGCCGACATGGTGAGGATGTTGTTGTTGAAGGTCCCGGCATGCGGAAGTGCGTCGGGACGGCGCGGATCGTAGCGGCCCATGAGATCGGCTCGGCCACCAAAAGCGCCAAAGGACATTCCGCCACCGATGTATTTGCCGAGCGTCGTCATGTCGGGGATGATGCCGAAAGCCTCTTGCAAGCCGCCGGGCGAAAGGCGCGACGTCATCACCTCGTCGAAGATCAGCACGGCCCCACAGCGTGTGGCGCCATCCCGCAACGCCTGGAGAAAGTCCCGATCCCCTGGAATGCAACCGCCCGAGCCGAGCATCGGCTCGACGAGAATCGCGGCAAGCTCCGACCCATGTTCTTCGATCAGCGCCTTGACGCCCGGCACATCGTTATAGGTTCCGAGGATGAATTCGTGCGGCGCGTTCACCGGCGCTCCACCGCCGCCGAAATAAAGCACGCCGCCGTGATAGCCGCCCTCGAACACGAGTATCTTGCGCCGCCCCGTCGCCACCGTCACGGTGGCCAGCGCCATGAGATTGGCTTCCGTGCCTGAATTCGTGAAGCGCACGAGATCGAGCGACGGGAAGCGGTCGCACACGACGCGCGCGAGCTTACCTTCGAGGAGGTTGTGAGCCGACAGGTTGATGCCGCCGTCGAGCGCGCGATCGAGCGCGGCGCGAATGCGCGGGTGCGAATGCCCATAGATGCCGGCCGTATATTCGCCGAGGAAATCCACATATTCATGGCCGTCGGCGTCGCGAAGGTAGCACCCGGCTCCACTTTCCATGGCAAGCGGAAAGGGCGCATAGAACAGGATCGTGCGGGTATTGCCACCCGGCAGCGCCGCGCAGGCTTCCTCATGAGCTGCCTGGCTCTTCGGGTTACGTTTCACGAAAGCTTCGCGCGCCTCGGAGAGCGCTGCTTCGATGCTGATGTTCCTCACGGCCATCGACGAACCCCGCTTGCTCGACCTCTGCTTTCAGGACCGAAGCCTAGAGCATCACCGGCGCAAAGGGGAAGTATTTTCGCGCAAGCCGCGAGCGATGCGTGACCCCGCCCGCCACGGCTTGGAAGGTCGCGCGACCGCATGTGCAGGCAATCCGCCACTTGGCCCAAACCGAGACGACCGCGAGAAGATCTGCAGAATTTGCGAGGAATGGTACAGCCGGGTGGATTCGAACCGCCGACCCCCAGATCCACAATCTGGTGCTCTAACCAACTGAGCTACGGCTGCATGATGCCAATCGTATCATCGCGAGTCGCCTTCAGGACGGCCAAGCCTTGCCGGACCGTCGTGGGGAACGACCATGCGGAGGTCTTACGATAGCGACCGGGAGTTTGCAACGCCGGAGGCTGGCTATGGTTTCCCAAGAAACATTTCTGGAAACATTGCTCTGAGGCCCTCGATTGGTGATGCCCGATTGGGATATCGCCCTATTTTTGACAGTATCTCGCTGGCCATGGCGGAAGCGATGCGGGCGAGGTGTGCCCCAGCTCGATTGCGCGTTGCCGTGGGGCTTGGCGCCAAGCTCGATTCTGGAGGCTCGGTTCTGGAGAAGGCTCGGTTCTGAAGAAGGCTCGGTTTTTCGGGAAGTTCGGTTCTGGACAAGGCTCGATGATGAGTTGGATCTTCGCCCTTTTGGGATTGGCCATTACGGCCGCGGGTGGCGGTGCCATGGCGATCGGCTGGCCGCTGGTGCCGCTCGAGCGCGGCTGGACCTTGGTAATCGCAGGTTCCGCTCTCGCATCGGGTGGTCTCATTTGTGTTGCTCTCGCTGCGGTGATGGGCGAGACGCGCCGGACGCGCCGGGCCATCGAGCGAGCGCTCGAGGAGCTTGCCTGGTCACGACCGATCGAACGCATGAGCACGACGACCCTTCCGCCCGAACATGAAATGCCCCCACCGCATCCCGCCGAACCTGCATACGCGCCGGGAGCCTCGACCTCGCCTCGCCTGGACAAGCTCGAGCCTCGAATTCCTGCCATGCCCGTCATGCCGGCTGCCGCCCCGCTGGCCGTGCCGGAGCCCTCTTCCGCCTTCGAACGCCATGAGCCGAGGCTCATGGCGCGTTCTGGCAGCGCGCAAGACGAAATGCCGCGTGGCGCGCCCTCGAACCATCGCGACCGCGCCGACGACCAGCCGCACGAGGCCGAGAAGGCGCCCGCGGAATTGCAACCGGCGCGCAGCTTCAGCGTCGGCGATACGAGCTTCGTGGTCTTCACCGACGGCACGATCGAGGCGCGCACGCCCAAGGGAGCGCGGCGCTTCGATTCCATGGAAGAGGTACGAAGCTATCTCGAGGAATCGGCCGCGTCGTGAGCTTCCATGCTGTCCGCTCCTCTCCGCCAAGGCGCGAAAGTGCGGACCCGATCCTGTCGTTCGTATCGGGAGCGTGCGCAGCCGCTTCCGCGCGAAGCGGCACGCATGAAAAAATCGTTGGCCTCAATCATTTTCCGATCTTGGCCTTTGCACCAAGTTGTCCTAGGCAGCGGCCGATCCGCCGTGTTCGCCGCTTTGCCAATTCGAGGCCTTCATGCAAGCTCTCATGGCGCTTTGGGAGAGGACACAGGATGCCTTCGCGTGACGGCCTGCTCGGGCCTCTGTTCGCCTCGGTCGGCATCGCAAAATATATGGGTGATCCTGGCGAGATCGCTCAGTTCTTCATGGTCAACGCGGTTCAGATCGCGATCATCGGCCTCCTGTTTCGTCCTCTCGAGACCATTTTGCCCCAGGAGTGATGGCCGAACCGCAAGCTGACGCGCATCGATCTCTTCTACACCTTGCTGAAGGAGTTCGGCCTCGTACCTGTTTTCACCTTCATGCTCCTTTGCCCGCGAGCAATTGAATCGGTGAGAAGATTGGCCTTTCTGGAGGCGACACCACCTCATCGAGGATTGGCTTCCCTGGTTCGGGCACAAGCCGCTACTGCTCGTCGCGATTTATTTCGCGATCTTCGAGCTCACCCAATATGTCATCCACCGCTTGCAGCACGCTCTTCCATGGTGGTGGGCGCTGCACAGCCTCCATCACAGTCAAAGGCAGGTGAATTGCTGGACCGATGACCGCAATCACATGCTCGACGATGTGCTCGAGGCCGTCTTGAAGTGCAAACGCTTTTGATGCCTGCCCCTTACAGCGGCTCAAACTTCGCCGCCGTGAGCTCGACCGCCTCGTCGAGGGCATCGCGATCCACCGAGCTGAAAAGTGCCACCGCGCGGCCGCGCGTGCGCAGAAGCTCGTCGACGCGGTGAATGATTTCAGCCGTTTCGAGGTTCCGGCCCAAGTCGAGCTCGAATAAACGTTCCGCTCCACTTTGGCCGTGCTCCCGATCGCCCAGGCGCGCTTCGAGGACGTTTCTGGGAGCATCGAGGCGAATGAGCAAATCAGGCGTCGGTATCAACTCCAGGGCGCGCTCGATCCGTCCCTGATCGTGCTTCTGGCTGAGCAGAATGAGAGAGCAAACCGCCTGGACGAATGCTTGGTCGAACAACACAATGTTCCTTCCCGAAACCGCCCGACGCCAGTAATGGGACATGCGCGATAGGTATTGAATGTACCTGAGAAAATACATCGGACTGCGGGGAGGCAGGATTCCCACCAGCTTCCAGGCAAACCGTACGTCCTTGAAAAATGCGACAGGGTGGCCCGCCATTGCGCCGAATTCGACCATGGGACGAAGCAGGCGACGCAGAACCGCGGCGCGGCGGCCGATTGCCCACTTCCCGGCGTGACTCGCAAACGAGGCAGGTTCGGCCGGCCTGTAGCTGAGCACCAGCTCTGCGTCGCGGCCGCTTTTTTGCAAACGGTTTCTCATCGCATCGGCGAACGTGGTTTTTCCGACGGCTGGAGGACCGAAGAGCTCGATGATCACCGCGAAACCCGTGCACCGATTCTAAAGCAGCCGCCAGATTTCCCGTCTCACTTCGGCAAGGACAGATGGCAATGGTTGTTGCGCGTCGACACAGACGATCCTCGCCCCCCCGAAGGTCAGCCGCCTCAGCCCCTCGATGCGCTCCTTGATGACCGCGCGGTCCATGTCCGGCTCTCGTTTCGCCGTAATTTCAGGACCTACAATGAGCTTGATAACCAGATCGGGCGCCAATCGGTTCGCAAGAGCATAACTCGACGCCTCGAGGCGACGAAGCCAAGGCGGCGCCTTTGGCAAGCGCGGCAACATCGGACCATCGTTGAAACTTGGAATTTCGTCCTGAGGGTAACGATCCGTGATGACGACCACGCCGCGGTTCGCGGCGCGGCTGGAGGTCGCGAGCTTCGTGCGCTTCTCGCGGGCAACGACACTCGCCCAGACCAGCAAGAGCATGCTGTAGAGCAATGTGGGCGGCTTGTCCGAAATTTTCCCGTGCGATGCCCCCTTGGGTTTCGTTCGGACCAAACGTGAAGCCAGGGGTACGATCAATTTGAAGGGCCGCATCAAAAGCGAAGGACGCCCGTCGCCGATGCCAAAATAGATCGAAGCCACGTCTACTTCCGGAGCAAGCCAGTCGCGCATTGTCGAGGAAACGGTGCTCTTGCCGCTCCCGTCGAGGCCAACGATAGCGACTCGGCAACCGCCCCCCGGCGCCAATCGTCGTGCCGGTCGCGGCAGATGAAGAAGCCTATGATTGACCGCGGCGGCCAAACCGAAAAGGGCGCGCCCGGCACTTCGCACGCGCGCCTCGATCGAGCCATAGCTTCGAGAGGCGGCGAAGTGACGGCGGATGAGGCGCCGCAGAGGACGATGACGCGTCAGATCCTTCCGCTCGAAAAACGCCGACCTCAACAGGTTTGCGAGGCTGTTTCCAAACAAGGCCGCAGCCCGGCTTTCAAAAACCGGTGCATCGACCTGTTTGGTGAGTTCTTCGTGGTCGAGTGCGAACTTCGTCATGATCCGTTCCCGGTCACGCAACGCGATCGGATCGAACCAGCTCGGTTCCAGACATGCGCGTACAGTCAGCAGCAAGGCCTCGGAACTCGGATCGAGAACACGTATGGGCAAATTCTTATGGCGTCGGCTGCGGGCAAGGATCTCGTCCTCCCAGGGTATTCGGTAATTTTTCAGGAGCGGTTCCCCAACGATCAAGTGGAAGTGCAGATGAAGATGCAGCAACCGTCCACTCGGTTCGTCATAGCCCAGGAAGCTCGATATCGATGGGTGATCCCTGGCCGCCACGCAAGGAAAGAGCTTGAGACCTTGCTGCAACAAAACAGATCGGGCGCGATGTTGATCTGCCCGACCTACAAGCAAGTCGAGATCACCTTCGCCGGACAAAGCGCGATGAACTCGCCGACTGCTTTTCCAGTAGCAATAGGAGATGTTTTCACGGTTGAATTCATTCAAGACGGCCAAAAACAGCGGTAAGACAGCCACCTCATGTTTCGCATTCTCGAACAGCGCATCACCTCGATCTGTCATCTCGGTCATAGCTCGGACTCTCTTGCTCCGCGTGCCCGTGCTACCGCACCAACACGTTCGCGCGTGCCCACATCGCAGATACGGAACTGATTTCTTCGTCGCTCGTTCACGAGGTCTCAATCGCCCAACATTGGTCGAGCCAAAAGACATCCTTTGAGCCTATCGCATGCGTTCCCCGTCGGCGGATATGTCTGTTCAGCCAATCTTGTCCGGCTCCGTTGCTGAAAAAGGCGGTTGAATACCCTGCGCGAGGCGGAGAACTGCGTTAGCGCGATCGATTTCAGCACTACCCGAAAATAGAGACTGCCCAACAGAGGCGTCAATGCTGTACCTTTCGACTAGGAAGTGTTACGAAGATCGGCACGGCGATGGTCACGTACTACTCAAAAAGCTGTACCGCGATCTACTGCTGTGAACCGCAATTTGTCCGCATGGCTCCTTTGCGACAGCATGCACGTTGAACTTTCCCATGGGCCAGGGGAGCTTTTACTCGACCCCGGCCCAACCTCATCGCTGGACGAACTTTGGACGTCCTGACTCTTCGGCACCGGCGACTTGGCAAAGGCAAATGGCGAACCAGAAGACCGGATGGCGAATGATCAACGTGAAGAAACCATAGATGAACACGCCAGCCACCAATGTGGTCAGCCAAGCGGTCCGAGCCCGACAGGTATTCAAGAAAGAGGTCGCCAGAAGCCAAAGGAAACTCAGATCCGCGAGGAGTCCACCCTGGACGAAAAGATCCAGCAGGGTGTTGTGCGCCTCGAAATTCGGGGAGGCACTCAGTTGCGGATGGTCGATATTCCTGGGTTCGTTCTCACCCTCTCTGCCTGCGATGAGGACGGCCGGAATATCGAGATGCGGGCCCGGTCCCAGCCCGAACATACCTGACTCGACCCCTCGGCTTATCGCGTTATTCCAGATTTGAAGTCTGAGCTGTGTCTCTTGCTCGGCGTCCTTGCCACCATTCTTGGTCAGCTCCTTGGCGATGCCTCCGGCGCGCTGAGTAATTTCCGAACCCAACGGGACGAGGGAGACCAAGAGGAGCGGCGCGCCGAGAAGGAACACCCAAACGGCAGCGGAACGAAGGGTCAGCTCGTGCCTGGACGAGAGAAGCCATTCGCGGAACCTGAAGGCCAAGAAGATTGGACCGCCTGCGACGAGAACGAGGCTGAACGTATCGGCTTGCGTGAGACGCCCCACGTAAATTGGCAATATGGCGCAAGCTACGGCGATGATCTTCGGCGCGAGCCGAACCGTTGTGCCGGCGAGGTGCAGCGACACCAGCCCGAGTACGATGCAAAGCAGGGCAAGCTGGGACGGAAGTTGCGACCAGCCGCGCATTCGCTCCCAATACCATGGGGAGATTAAGCCCACATCGACCAGCCCCCAGGCGACGAAGAGCTGAAAAGCCAGACAGGCGCTGCCCAGCACCGCAAATAGCCAACCGACGCGGCGCAGGCGAGCGCCAGCTCCAGGCTGAACGACGCTGAGGCAGCTGACGGCGGCAATAAGCGGGTATGCAAGAACATCGTGCAGAAAAAGCTCGGGATCGTGACGATCGCCGATCACGGCTCCCGCCACGGTGCCGAGGGCTTGCGCAACCACGAAAAGCGACCAGAAAATCAGAAGGCGCGAAAGAGCAGGCGTCATCGGCGGACCGAGCCGGGCCACTTCGCGGCCGACCATCAAGACCACCCACATGAGCAAGCAGATTTCGCCAGGCCCGATCGGAACGCCGGCAAGTCTCAGTTGAGAGGCTGTCGACAGCAAGAGGCCGAGCGCCAGCAGGAGGTCGAGCCCGAACAGGTTCAATTCCGAGGCAGGGACAATCGGGGCAATTTCCTGACCCGTGGCGACGTAAAATCGCGTCGGCGAAACTCCGGGCAGCGAACCTATTTCATCTCTCAATTGCAATCGCCTCACCTCGAAGGATTTTGACGGAGAATTTGCGCTAAGCCCGATCCCACACCTTTCCAGGAGCGACCAGCGCTCCTCGGCCCACGTCAACCTACCTGCGCGCGATGTCTGGCCACGACGCCGGGACATTGCCCGCCCTGTCCATTGCGGCGCGCAGAACAGGGTGGATTTTCGTCCGGCATTTCGAGTCCGTGAGCTTATTTCTGCCGAGGTGCTAGCGGAAAAATGCGACAGAAAAGCGCTTTTATACGCAGCGAGAACAGTACTTGCGACACGGAATAGTTGTCCTTCTTGGCAATGTTTCTCGTCCATACCCCATTCGGGTTAGCGCCTTTTCAGTGGCTTGCGGGCGAAGGAGCGCCGATGCAGTAATAAATCTTACTTTGCTGATCTTGATGCGCTGGTCGAGGACGCGTGAATGGGAGCGCATCTGCTCTTTATAGGTGGTGAAGACCACGCCTTGCGAATTCCCTTTTTGACGGCGCTGGCGTCGCGGGGATACCGGATAACGACGGCGGCCAGCGCGGACCCCGCCCCTTTCAAGCGCGCCGGCATCGAGTACATTCAATTTGCCTTCAATCGCTTTTGGGATCCCCGCTCGGATGTGCGTACCTGGCGAATACTCGGCCGAATTCTGGCCGACGTGGATGCCGATATTGCGCATTCCTTCGACACGAAGCTCAGCATCCTGGTTCCCTACGCGGCCCGCTCCAATCCTCGCACCGCGATTGTGCGGACCATTAACGGGCGCGCATGGACTTTTTCCTCGAGATCTCTCGGAGCGATGCTTTTGCGTGTTCTCTACCGTCCGGTGCAACGTCTCGCTGCCGTGACCGCCGCCGCGACCGTGTTCGAGCATCGTGGCGACCAAGGTTTCTTCGAGCGCAATTGGCTCGTCGGCAAAGGCGAGTCGGTCAAAATCCCTGGCGCTGGAATTGACGTCAGCGGTTTCGAAGCGGCGCTGAAGCGTGGCCCGTCGCCGCAGAGTTTGCGCGGCGAATTGAGCCTGACGGGGGCCGATGTCGTCATAACGGTCACGCGCGTTACGCGAGAAAAAGGCATATTGGACCTGCTGAAGGCGGCGCAGATCGTTCACCAATCCCGCCCCTCGGTGAAGTTCCTTATTGTGGGGCCGCGGCAAGGAGAGGGGCCGTTTGCCGTCACCGACGCGGAGCTCGCGCCTTATTCCGATTACGTGATCGCGACGGGACCGAGATCGGATGTGCCCTCTCTTCTTGCGATGTCGGATGTGTTTGCGTTTCCCAGCGCCTACGCGGAAGGCGTGCCGCGCGCGCTCATGGAGGCAGCGCTTTGCAGTATGCCCATCGTGACCACCGACCAACCTGGCTGCAAGGAAGTGATCCGCGACGAATGGAACGGTTATGTGACGCCGTGCCGCGATCCCGATGCGCTGGCAAGACGGATACTCGATCTTTTTGACGATCGCGCGAACGCCGCGCGCATGGCCGCGCTAGGGCCCGATGTCATCAAGAGTACGTTCAGTCTCGATGAAGTCGTTAAACAGCACAGCGAACTTTATGAACGCCTGCTTCGTAAGCGACAATTGAGGAATTTGAACAAACAGAACCTCAGTGTGCAGGCGAATTAGGCTCAGCATGATGTTCGACCGAGTAAAGTCAAAAATGCCAACAACCGTTTTGAAACGCGCCCGACACTTCGTGGTCGTCGCGCTCGCCTGCTTCATCGCTCTTGGCGCGAGCGTGAGGGCGGAGCTTCCCAACCCAGCGCGTACGCGGCATTTCGCGTCGAACGGAAATTCCAGCGCCGTCGGCCAGTTTTCCCCGGCAGCGGCGGGATTCGATCTCGCGGATGTATCCAATCGCCAGGAACTCGCAAGGTTGCCTGATGGCGTGATGGGCCTCATGTGGATCGGCGAATGTTCAGGCGTGACTGCGCATTTCCAAGATCTCGTGAATTCTGTCGTGGATCATCCCAAGCTCTTCGGCTTCTATTTGATGGATGACCCGGATCCCACAGGGCGTTGGCGCCCACTTTGCAAGGGATCCGATCTGAGAGCCGAATCGGATTGGATTCATGAACGAAAGCCGGATGCGCTCACGTTTATCCTGCTCATGAATTTAGGATCATCCGCGGCTCCCGCATTCAGTGCGGAATACGCGCCCGATAGTTCACATGTAGATCTCTTCGGCGTCTCCCCCTACCCGTGCCGGATCGCCTGGCCGACTTGCGATCTGAATATGATCGACCGCTTCGTCGCGGCTGCCCAGCAAAGCGGAATTCCTCTGCCCCGCATCACGCCGACCTATCAGGCGTTTGGCGGCGGCACCTGGAGTTCCGATGGCGGCGACGGTTATCGCATGCCCACCGTAGCGGAAATGAACTCGATGCTGGAACGCTGGAGTGAGCTCGTGCCCAATCCTGTTTTCGATTACGCGTATTCGTGGGGTGTTCAGCGCTCCGACACCGCGCTCGCCAACTCGGCTCAACTGCAAAAGGTGTTTTTGCGACACAATAGATGCGGGCAAGAGGCCGCGACATGCCCATGATCGGCCTCTGAGCTTCGCTCTGCTCTGATCTCCGGCGCGCATTGCCTGCGAGACAAGATGGAGCGGTCGTGAATTTGAGCATGTTCGAAATGCATCCGGACGCGGCCCCAATCGATTTCCGTTGTTTCGCGACTTCTAAAACCCTCCGGACCAAATATGCGCTGCCCACGCCAGGTCTCGCCTCGATCGAACCCGTCCCGCGGGGTCGCCTGATGAATTTGCTTGACGCGACGATGGTAGCGATCAGCACGCTTTGGGCCGGGCCCGACCTCGCTACGGCTCAACCATCCAAGGAACGAGGGGGGCTTCACCAGTCAGAATCGAGCTCGTCTCCGCTCCATGCATTCTCCGGCCCCTTCGCCGCAAATGGAGCTGAGTCATCGGGAGGTGACGGTCTGAATCCCGCGGGCTGCACGCCTCAGCGAAACAGCGCGCCTCCGGCGCACATCGTGGTGGTCGTGGAAGAGAACCGCGGGTTTTTGCAAATTATCGGCAATCCGAATGCTGCTTACATCAATTCCTTGGCGGCGACCGGGATGCTTTTCACCGAGTATCATGCTCTCGCGCATCCGAGCCAACCCAATTACTTTGCGCTTTTTTCCGGATCCACACAGGGTGCGACCGGGGATGGCGATTACTTTTTCCCCGATACGCCAACCCTTGCCGGTGAGCTGCGCCACGCCGGCTACAGCTTCGTCGGTTATGCCGAATCTTCCGCGGAAAGGGATCATAGCCCTTGGCTCAGTTTCGGGGATTCGCAACGGGCGGGGCAGCCATTCAGCCGGTTCCCGACCGACTACAACGAGTTGCCTGCCGTAGCCTTCATCAGCCCTGACGCGCAACACAACATGCATGACGGCACCATCGCGCAGGCTGATCGGTGGCTAAACGCCAACCTGAGCGCTTTTGCCCATTGGGCGATGGGTCACGACAGCATGCTCGTCGTCACCTTCGATGAGGATCAGGGTACGAGAGACAACCGAGTCGCCACGCTCGTAGTCGGCGCCCGCATCCCCTCCGGGCGGAGCACCCAGCGGCTCGACCATTATTCGCTCCTCCACACAATCGAGGTGCTCTACGGCTTGCCGCCGCTGGGCGCGAGCGCAGCCGCGCCCGTAATGGATTTCGCGCTGACCCCTTCGCCGTGCACGAAATGAGAGAGCCTGGGCTGAGGGGAAGCCCCTTGCAGGCGCGCTCTCCTTTTCGCTGCGCGCTTCGCGTGTTCGGCATCGAGAAGCACGCGTCCTTTGCGCTTACGCTCGCCGGGTCTCCTGCGTGCCGCTCTGCCGCCGACGCGCTCTGGCAACTCAGCGCGGCAATGCGGCTTTTACGAGCAAAGTGGCATCCTGGCTCGCCCAATCGGCAGGGCCGTTGATCACCCCGAGCGCGCAGCCATCCGCCCCAATGAGCATCGAGACGGGCAAGCCCTCGACCTTCGTCGAAGCCTTCAGGTCCTGGAAGACATTCACTGATTGGTCGTAGAAATAGTCGAGGTGCTTGACGCCGATCTCTTGCAGGAAGGCGCGCGGCTTGTCGGGGTTGCGCTGATCCACATTGATCGGGACGACCTCGAATTTAGAGGGGTCGAGATCGCCCGCGAGCTTGTCGAGGGCCGGCATCTCTTGGCGGCATGGGATGCACCATGTGGCCCAGATATTGACGAGCACCGTCTTGCCCTTGAAATCCGTGAGCTTCCTTGCGGTGCCGCCATCGGCGAAGAAAACGAGGTTCGGCGCGGGCGCGGGGTCGACGATCTGCATCGCCGCGACCTCACCGATGGCAAGCGGCTTCAGGCGCTCGGCGGTTTGGCGCGCCGCTACGCAGGCGCTGTTGCCGGAAGCGCCCCGCGTCGCGTAGAACCCGGCGGCGGCGAGGATGCCCATCCCCGCAAGCGCCAGGATGGTCAATCGCCGCGCTTTGTTCGTCTTCATGGCGATCATTCCGGTTCGGACGGCATGCCTTCATGGCATGCCCTCTGTTTCCTCTTTTGCGACCTGCCTTAGCCGAGGATCATGACATGGCCAACCGCATGTGGGGAGGACGCTTCGGTGGAGGCCCCGGCGCCATCATGGAGGAGATCAACGCCTCCATCGATTTCGACAAGGCCTTGTGGCGCCAGGATATCGCCGGCTCCAAGGCTCATGCCGCCATGCTCGCCAAGCAAGGCATCATCACGGCGAAGGACGCCAGGACCATCGCGGGCGGCCTAGACAAGGTCGCGGGCGAAATCGAGGCGGGCGACTTCAAATTTTCGCGCACGCTGGAGGACATTCACATGAATGTCGAGAGCCGTCTCGCCGAGCTCATCGGCCCGGCCGCCGGACGTCTCCACACGGCGCGCTCGCGCAACGACCAGGTCGCGCTCGACATGAAGCTTTGGGTGCGCGAGACGATCGACGTGCTCGACGGGTCGCTCGCCGATCTCCAACGCACCCTCGCCGAAAAGGCGCTCGCCGAGGCTGCGACTGTGATGCCGGGCTTCACCCATTTGCAGTCGGCGCAGCCGGTGACCTTCGGCCATCACCTCCTTGCCTATGTGGAGATGTTCGGGCGCGATCGCGGGCGTTTCGCCGATGCGCGTCAGCGCCTGAACGAATCTCCGCTCGGCGCGGCGGCGCTTGCGGGCACCTCCTTCCCGATCGACCGGGAGATGACGGCCAAGGCCCTGGGCTTTGACCGGCCGACGGCCAATTCGCTCGATTCGGTGGCCGATCGCGATTTCATCCTCGAGGCGCTCGCGGCGGCTTCCATATGCGCCGTGCATCTTTCCCGTTTGGCCGAGGAGATCGTGCTCTGGACGTCGGCGCAATTCGGATTCGTGAGGCTGTCTGACGCGTTCTCGACCGGCTCATCGATCATGCCGCAAAAGCGCAACCCGGACGCGGCCGAGCTGGTGCGCGGAAAGGCCGGACGGATCATCGGCGCGCTCACGGCGATGCTCGTGATTCTCAAGGGCTTGCCCATGGCGTATGGCAAGGACATGCAGGAGGACAAGGAGGGCACGTTCGACGCCCTCTCGAGCTTGAGCCTATGCGTCGCCGCCACGTCCGGCATGGTGCGCGACATGAGGCCCGATGCAGAGCGCATGAAGCGTGCGGCGGGCGCCGGCCACG
The DNA here is from genome assembly GCA_019247605.1 of Hyphomicrobiales bacterium. Classification (GTDB taxonomy): domain Bacteria; phylum Pseudomonadota; class Alphaproteobacteria; order Rhizobiales; family Beijerinckiaceae; genus GAS188. The sequence continues at coordinate 11,195 of JAFBAS010000044.1, read as the reverse complement.
CGACCGCGACGGATCTGGCCGACTGGCTGGTGCGCAAGCTCGGTCTTCCGTTCCGCGAGGCCCATCACATAACCGGGCGCATCGTGTCGCTCGCGGACAAAAAGGGCGTCAGTCTCGACGCCCTGCCGCTTGCCGAAATGCGATCGGTCGAGCCGCGCATCAGCGCCGACCTGTTCTCGGTGCTTTCCGTCGAGCGCTCGGTCGAAAGCCGAAAAAGCCGGGGGGGAACAGCGCCTGGCGAGGTCCGCAAACAGGCGCGTGGCTGGTTGAAGCGGCTCGGCAAGGGTGCGCCGCGCTGAACGAAGGCGCGGATGCCTCGCGCCGCGCGCTTTTTACTCGCGCGGCGCCTTCAGCCATGATAGGCGCCGGGAACTTGCGTTGCGGCGTGATCTCGCCGAGAGCGGATCACGCGGAGGAGTGTTGCGGTGGAGCGCGCTTACACACGACATCTCAATCGGCTCGCGGTCGTGATGCTCATTGCCTTTGAGGCGGCATCTTGCGGCCGCAAAGGCGCGCTCGAGCCCCCGCCGAACGCGAGCGTCACGCCCAAGACGAGCGACGCGGCAGCCGCGGCCGATGCGAGTCAGGCGAAGGGCGCGGAAGTCGCCGGCGGGGCCGAGCAGGCACCCGATGCCGCGACACCCTCGAGCAGCGTCTCGTCTTTCCGCGCCAAGAAACCCCCGCCGGTGCGACCACCGAAGACGCCCTTCATCCTCGATCCGCTGCTCGAATGAGCCTCAGGCGAGAAGCTTTTCGAAATCCTGACGACCCTTGGGCGTGAAATGCACGACGCGGCCGTCCTTCTCGCGCCGCGCCCACCCCTTCTCGAAGAGCTTGCTCAGGAGCTCGGAGCCGAGCGCTCCGGCGAAATGATAACGCCTCTCGCTCCAATCGAGGCAAACGCGGCATAAGGGGCGCCGCCCCTGCTCGAGCGCCTCGAGATCGATGCCGAAACCGACGAAGAAGGCGCGCCCTGCCTTGGTGACATGGACATGCCGGTCCTGCCCCGCCACGAGCCCTTTGGCGCAGAGCCGATCGAAGGCCCACACCCCCATATCGCCGGCGAGATGGTCGTAGCAGATCCGGGCTCGACGAAGCGCCGGGTCCTTCGGCCCGGGGTTCGTGCGTAGATGCCCGGTCCTCGCCGCGAGCCCCATCAGGCCCTCGAGCACCTCGGCCACGTCCTCACCTGAAAGCCGGAAATAGCGGTGCCTTCCCTGCTTCTCGGCACGCAGGAGACGCGCCGCCTCGAGGCGGGCGAGATGGCCGCTCGTGGTCTGCAAGGTGACACCCGCCTCATGGGCAAGCTCGGTCGCCGTCAAGGCGCGCCCATCCATCAGCGCGGTGAGCATGTTGGCGCGCGCCGGATCGCCAAGAAGCGCGGCGACGGCCGCGGGATTTGGACCTTCTTTCATAGTTCGGTGATAGCCGAAGCGTGAAAGGAGCGCAAGCCCCATATTCGGCGAGAGACGATTTGACGCGAGGAGAAATCAAATGAATTGCGTGGCAGGATGGTGCAAGAGCGAAGCAGGCGAGGCCGTGACCATAAGGCCGAGCATTCTGTATTTCGGCACGCCGGTCGTTCTCATCACCACAATGAATCCGGACCGAACCGTCAACATCTCGCCGATGTCATCGGCCTGGGCCCTCGGCGACCGGGTTGTCCTCGGCTGCACGGCGAGCGGGCAGGGCATCGAGAATTTGCGCCGCGAGAAGGAATGCGCGTTGAATTTTCCGTCACCCGAGCTGTGGCGCAATGTCGAACGGATCGCGCGGGCGACCGGAAGGCGTGACGTGCCGGCCGAAAAAGCCGCGATCGGCTACGAATACGTGGCAGATAAATTCGCGCTCGCGGGGATTACGCAGGCCCCCTCAGAGACGATCACGACCCCGCGCATCGCCGAATGCCCGCTCCAATTCGAGGCCGAGCTCGTCGAAGCGCGTCCCTCGAACGGATCCGACGGCCAGCCGGGCTTTTATATCGCCGAGACGCGGGTGAAGCGCGTGCATGCGCATCGCGAGATCGTGGTCGACGGCACGAACCACGTGGACCCGGCCCGCTGGGAGCCGCTGCTCTACGTCTTCCGCCATTATTTCGGCACGGGCGCCGATCTCGGAAAGACGTTCAAGGCGGAATGTTGAGAACAGAGGCGGAGATGGTCCGTTCAGGGGCGCCTATTTCACGATGATGTTCGTGTGGTACTCGCGATTAAACCCATCGGGGTAGATCACGTCGACTGCCACGCTATCGGTGCCGACATACCCCGGCGATGGCCTATAGAATACCAAGGTTGCTGGAGCGCTTTGGCGATTGCAGACATTTCTTGGATTTGCCGCGCCAAAGTTTGGGTACTCGCGGCCTTCCCGGATGCTGACGGTTCCATGCGCCGGCTCGCTCTTTATGCGCACCACGCTCGGTCCCGCCGACGAGCAATCCTCATGGAGCGAATAGTAACCCGCCACCTTGCGTTCTTCGTTGATAGGAATTGTGGTCGAGCGGGTTACGAAGGAGGTGGACTGGCATCCGCCTATGGCAAGCGGAACCAGCAATAGCCAAGCCTTTCGCATAAATCGCCCCTCATCGCCCTACGGCCCGCGCGGCCGCGCCTTCGATCAGAGGTATTAATGCTACTGCGATTCTGAAGGGATCACGATCTCTCGATCAGTGTCGCCCCATCAGAGCTTCTCGACCTGCCCGTATTCGAGCTCGACCGGGGTCGGACGGCCGAAGATCGAGACGGCGACCTTGAGGCGCGCGCGCATTTCGTCGATCTCCTCGACGGTGCCGTTGAAAGTCGCGAACGGTCCATCCGAGACGCGCACCTGCTCGCCGATATCGAAATGCACCGAAGGCTTCGGGCGCTCGACACCCTCTTGCACCTGGCCCTTGATCTGCATCGCCTCGCGTTCGGAGATTGGATGCGGCTTCTTGTCGGCGCCGAGGAAACCGGTCACCTTCGGCACATTCTTTATGAGGTGAAAGACATCGTCGGTGAGCTCGCATTTGACGAGCACGTAACCCGGGAAGAATTTGCGCTCGGCATCGACCTTTTTGCCGCGCCGGACCTCGACGACTTTTTCCATGGGGACGAGGATTTCCTCGAACTTGTCGGAAAGCCCACGTTGCGCCGCCTGATCCTTGATCGATTGGGCAACCTTGTTCTCGAAATTCGAGTAGGCGTGAACGATGTACCAATGCGCCGCCATGGCTTAACGTCCGATCCCGATGATGAAGCCGACCAGCACGCCCAGCACTTGATCGGCAAGGAAGAAGAAGGCCGAGGCCGCGAGCACCATCATGAAAACACCACCTGTCGTCACCAGCGTTTCCTTGCGCGTCGGCCAAGTCACCTTGGCGCCTTCGGCACGGACTTCCTGCAGGAATTGAACCGGGTTTTCCATCTCGCGATCCTCGTGGTCCGGCCCCGACAATTGACCCCCATTTGTCGGAAAAGGCCTGACCACAACTCCACAATGTTGTCGATCAATTTTTTCCGACGGACGGGACCATCCGCCGACATCGACCCGCCAGCACGCGGCGCCTGCCGGCGCGTCAGCGCCAAAGCCGTGCGGCCGCCCAAAACGAACGGGGCGCGGGACCCCTTGGCCGCGCGCCGCCTTGAGGCTTTATATATCGACGTTCAGCCCCTTCGCCAAGGGGGAGGCGCCCGATCCCCTGCCAGCATCACGTCAGCGACTATTTTTCGCCGTCTGGCTAGGACGGCCTTTGATCCGCTGATGCGGTTTTCCTCATCGGTCAGCGAGACTTGTGCGGCAGCAGGCACCCGTAAGATTACCGCAGCTCCGGCGGGCCGTCGTGCAGTTTGTCTCGTAGTAGGATCGCCAGCCAGGCGACCTTTTTCGAGCGTCTTCTAGGCTCGCCGGAGAGTGATTGTCCTTTGCAGGTCAGCTGCTTCACGCGCGATCTCGTCCCACTGCAGCTTTAACCCTACCAAACGCTCTACCACGTCCAAATCCTCAGCATGCATCGTCCGCGAGGATTGCGGCCAGGCGACGCGGCTTGCGCTCTATCGAAGCATCCGATCGCATCGCCAGGCTTCGCGGTTCCACCAGCCTCTTCAATCTCGGCTCTCGCCGGCACCGTGACGAAGCGCTCAGCGCCATCAACGGCATCCAGGTCAATGCACCCACCATGCCGCGGTCAGCTTGCAGGTGCAGCTCGAGCGCAACCGACAGGTCGAAGGAGACGATCGTCGCGCGATGGCCACCGAAATACCCGCCCTTTCCCCGGCGACGATGCGCGAACTGTCGAAGCCCGCATCTCTCCCGATATATCAGTGGCCGAGGAGCGGCTGTCACCTAGGGAACAAATTTGCGAATTTTTCCCTGATATTGTTTGGCGACGGACCAGCGATGATGTGAAACGCTCACCCGCGGTGACCGCGGCGGATGGCCATCAAAATTCAAGAACGGAGAGCTGTAACGCTAACGCCAACCAGCCAAGCCTATTCAAAGCACTGTATTCGTCGCCAGCCTGATTGTTGACGGCGCGGCGCGAAGGCGCGGTCGCCCGATAGCCAAAGATCTTTCTGCCAAACGCAGAGTGGGAGGAAAGAAATGCCGGCTCTCATGCGACAAATTGCTTTAGTTTGTGAATCCGAGCTAATCCCGGCCGGGGACGTATCGAAAGTTGCGGCCGCGATCCAGAAGCAGGCGACACGCGACCTTTCGCCGATTTGGGAGATCAACGCGACCGTCGACGCTTTTACGACTCTCGAAGATATGCCCGTCGGTTATTGGCCGGTGATCGTCAGAGACGACATTGATGACCCTTCAGCCGTAGGCATCCATCAGGACGATAACGGACAGCCTTTTGCGCTCGTAACGGCCTCATCCGACATCAACGTTTGGTCCATCACGGCGAGCCATGAAGCGCTCGAAATGCTGGTCGATCCCTCCGGTAATTGGCTCGTTGCTGCCGACTCTAAGGCGCAAGGAAAACGGGTGAACTACCTTGTCGAGGTCTGCGACCCGAGCGAGGCTGCGAAGAACGCCTACAGCTGCAACGGGGTTTTCGTCTCGGATTTCTACACCCCCAACTACTTCGATCCCGTTAAGGCGACAGGCGTCCGATACTCCTTCACCGCCGCGATCAGCGAACCCCTTCAGGTCCTTCGCGGCGGCTACCTTTCCTGGCAGGACCCGGAGTTGAATTGCTGGTGGCAGGAAACGTGGTTCGAGGGCACTAGTCCTAAAATCGTTAAGCTTCCCCCAGCTGTTGGTTTAAAGGCTAATGGGAATTTCCGCGCAACGATTGACCGCCTGAATGCGTCAAAGACTCTGAAGACGCTGGGCGCGGGCCGCAAGCAAGCGATGGCGGCGGGGCTTCCGCCGGAGCAGAACCAACTCGCTACAGTCGCGCACGCGACAAGCTTGCGAGCACGGATCGGACAAATTCTTGGGCGTTCGTCCGAAGATCGTCGCGTTCGGGCCGGCGAACCGGACACTCCGGAGCTTCTCACGGAGACCGCCCCGCAGCCCCTGCCTCGGGCCGAAGCGTCCCAGCCTTTTGATCCGCTCGCGGCAGTCCAATACGGGCTCTTCATCGAGGCCGTGTATTCGATGTATTACGCGGAGCCCACAAACCCCACGCCGCCGCCGCAGCCGGACTTTCCCTCTAGCTTCCGCTTGCTTGCGTGGGTGCAAATGAGCGACTTCACGCTCGTCGAAACCTCACCTCAGTTCTACGGCGTGGTCGCTCAGAGCATTACGGATCCGACTAAGTTCGTCCTCGCGCTAAGGGGCACCGAGAGTCCGATCGAGTGGTTCGATAATTTCACCTCGATCATCAAAGTTCCTTTCAAGGTCCCCGGGTGCGGGTCCGTCTCCTATGGGTTCAGCCGGATTTACGAAACCATGGAAATCATAGACGCGACCCCGCCGGCCCGGGTCGGGCTGCGCGGGCCAGTTTCGTTGCGGGCTGCGGGAAGTTTCTCGCAACAGACGGCGGCGCTGGTGCGCAGGCATGCGCCTCCCCAACCGCGAGGCGTCGAGGCCGCGCCGCGGTTCACTTCCATCGACGTGACCGCGCACAGCCTCGGAGGAGCGCTTGCCACGCTCTACGTCCTCGAGAATGCGAAAGAGGATAAGATTCCCAACCAGGTGCTCTACACCTTTGCATCGCCTATGGTCGGCGATGAGACCTTTGCTACTGCTTTCGACGCGCTGGGACTGACCTCCTGGCGTATTGTCAACGAACCAGACCTTGTGCCGAATGCTCCGGGCGAAATTCTCGGCTACAAGCATGTCGGCGTTGAGCAAGCCTACAACTCAATCGGCATCGCTCAGTCCAACCCGTGGTGCTGGCATGCGATGGCAACGTATCTTGCCTTAATAGACCGCACTCGCCAGCCGAATCCGGATTGCCAAATCCCGGTTATCGCCGAGGCGGCTCCTGTAGCCGCCCGAGGCGCCGCCGCCCTCCCCGCAATCGCGCCGACCATGCCGGCTATCGATGCGAGCACCAACGTCACGACCTATCTACCCACGCTTGCGGCTTCGGGCGTAAAGGCGATCGGCCGTTATTATTCGATCAACAGGAGCAAGGTTCTCACTCAAATAGAGGCGCAGGCAATAACAAATGCGGGGCTATCGATCTTCGCCGTCTACGAGGACGGCAACGATCCCACGACATTCAACGCAAGCCTCGGGACGTTCCAGGCCCAACAGGCGTTGATCTGCGCGAAGGAAGTGCGACAGCCGCGAGGGTCAGCGATATATTTCGCGGTGGACTTCGACTGCACGGCCGCCCAATTCCAGCAGCAGATCACCCCGTATTTCAACGCCATCAACGCCGTGTTCGCGGCCGAAGGATCCCCTTACCAAATCGGCGTCTACGGCAGCGGCCTAGTTTGCCAGGGTCTGCTTGCGGCGGGATTGTCCTCGTACACTTGGCTTACCAACTCGACCGGTTTCCAGGGATACAAGCAATTCTACGCGTCCAGGCGGTGGAACTTGGCTCAGCACCTCCCGAAATCCTACGGCAGGCTGCAAGCCGACCCGAACGAAGTCGCCGCGGATTTCGGCGCGTTCGAGGTCGAAACACGCGCCCTCGCCGCCGCAGACGCCCCGCAGCTGGCCGGCAGAGCGTTCAAGAGGGCCGATGCCTTGGCAAAAGCGGCCGCGTCGCCGGGTGCTGGCGGAGCGATCAGCAAGCTCTTGGCGATCGCCTCAAACCCAGAAACGCTCCAAGCCGCACAGGCAGTCGCCGCTCAGCGGCTCTTAATTTATGATGGGGAAAAATACCCGCACGACGGATGTGCGATCACCTTGTCGGTGCTTCTTCAGCAGGCGGGAATTGACGTACCCGACACCTACATGGCGCTGGATATATGCCGGCTGCTTAAATCTCGAGGCTGGAACACGTTTCCAGTCGGAGAACAACAGAGGGGTGATATCGGGTCTACCTGCGGCACGGTGGCCCGCCATGGAACCGACCACGTGTATGTCGTTTTGCGCGATCTAAACACCGACGAAATGGTGGTCGCCGACAATCAGGAGCCCGCGCCCCACTTTAGATTTGCGAGCGGCCAAGGAAAATCCCCAACCACCTATTTCTTGCGAACACCCAACGCCAGCGCATGAAGAGCCCTGCTCCCCAGTCTCTGCGGACCGCGGTTATCGATTTCACAACGGAAAGACTGGTAAATGAAGGACCCGCCGCCAGCTAAAAACGGACTGTCAACCGCGCTTGCTTACATTGCTGCCATCGTGGCGGCGCTCGCGCTCTTCGTCACAAACATCAAGACGCTACAGGAGGCCTGGTGCAATTACATCGGACTGTATTGCCCAGTGGTTCCGCAAAACGTTCATGGGGACGAGGTCCACGTCGAATCAGGCGGGACGACGGACAACAAAAGCGATGTCTGCAAGGCCCATCAGACCAGCACATGCGTCAAGTCCAGCGATCCGACGAAGAAATTGTCGCCCGCAACCGCCACATTCGAGGTGAGCGATCGGTCGGCCGGCACTTATAACGACGGTAACCGCGGCCCCGCTGCTGTTGCAGATCCTATCGGGACCTCGAACATAGGGTGGTTTTTACAGCCCGATAAACAGTCACCGGACGAGGTCTGCGCAACCGTCTATGCAAGAACGAGTGCCTGCGAAACGAAAGTCTTTATTAGCGGGAGGCTCACGGTCGAGCAGAAGTAGGGGAGCCGATGATGTTCGGGGCGGATCCGAATGGCAAGAATCGAACGATGGACCGCGTCGTGAGCGACATGTCCTCCGAGGGCGCCCGGCTGCGTATGCCGGCGGAAAGCGACAATGATCGCTTCTTCCTCAATCGATAGAACCGTTGACCGAGGCTCCTTTGGGCCGGTCGGTAAATCGGCGACCGAGGAGCGGTTACGCCACTTACCCACCGTCTTCTGGTTTATGCCATAGCGCTCGGCTAACGCCCTCAGGCTCTCTTGACTATGCTGTATCGCTCGACGGACCGCCCCTATCGTAAACGCCAGCTTTGTAAGGAGTGCCGTAGCGCCAGATTTCTGTGAGGTCGCGGTTACCTCCCTCACCCGCTCCGAGGCCCAGCGGTCGGGTGGTGAATTTCACGACCCTCACCAGCCCTGACGGCGTTCATGATGCCAAACTGGCCCCGGCCATGCCAAGCCGGGGCTTTTATTTTGGGCGGCCGTCTAGGGTTCCCAGCCCTTGCCCACCGGATCAATGCCTATATGGGTCGAGAAAAGCCCCGCGCCGGGGCTTTTGGGCCGGTGGCTCGGCGCCCCGGCCGATCTCGCCTTGTGACGAAAAGCGCGGCTAAAGCACGCGGGTTTACGGAACGGTTTACGGTTGAAGAAATTGGCTGTCGAAAGGCTATCGGTGCCTCTGCTTGAGCCTTTGGTCCGCTTGGATTTTGGCAGGAGTGGAGGGACTCGAACCCCCAACCCCCGGTTTTGGAGACCGGTGCTCTAGCCGATTGAGCTACACTCCTAGGGAAATTCCCTCACGCGCTTAGCACGAGCCGCGGAACGAACAAAAGCGGAAATTGTCATTCCGGCAACCCAGCCTTGCGCAAGGCTTCGGAAAGGGGTTCGGCGATCGATGCGTGGAAGTCGGCGGCGGCGCACATCCTTTTGATAGAATAGCTCGGCTCCAGCTGCAGCACGCGGTTGGCCGCCTGCCGCGCGGCGTCGGCATGCCCGAGCTTCGCATGCGTCGCCGCCAACAACATGTGTGCAAAGCTGAAATTGGGATTTGCCTGGAAACATCGGGTCGCCGCGTGCGCAGCCGCCTCATAGTCGCCATGCTGGAAATGGCCAAGCGTGATGGCGAAGCAGGGGCCGTAGTTTACTGCGTCAAAGGGGCTGAGGCGGAGCGCGCGTTCGCCCCACTCGATCGCGCGATCCGCTTCGCCGCTTATGGCCGTCACCACACTTCCAAATGCGTAGGCGAGCGAGCACGAGGGGCTCAGTGCGAGCGCTGCTTCGAAGGCTCGCCGGGCGGCTTCGCGATCGTGCCCGACCATGCCCACGGCAAAGCCTCCCAGCGCGAGTGCCGTGGCGTCGTCACGCCCGTGTGCAATTGCCGCATGTGCGCTGCGTATGGCACCCACCCGGTTTTCCTCGTGTGCGCCGGCGCGCACGAAAAGGATCTCGTGGCACCAGGCGGAAAACCCATGCGCAGCCGCGTAGTCGGGCTCGAGATTGAGCGCATTCTCAAGCAAGGGAAGCGCCTTGTTGGCCCGCTCCGGCATCGCCGGATAAACGTCGGGTACGGCACGAAGCACAAGATCGTAGGCGTCGAGATTCTCCGGCCGCTTGCGCTTGACGCGCTCGACCTCCGCTTGGCGCAGGCTAGGCTCGACGGCGGCAACGACGCTCGTGGTGAGCTCGTCCTGTATTGAGAAGATGTCCTCGAGGATACGGTCGTAGCGCTCGGCCCAGACATGTCGGCCGGTTTCCGCCTCGACCACTTGACCGGTGACGCGAACTCGATTCGACGCCTTGCGCACGCTGCCCTCGAGAATGTAACGCACGCCGAGCTCTCGGCCGACCTCCTTCACGTCGATGGATTTGCCCTTGTAGACAAAGCTCGAATTGCGGGCGATGACGAACAGCCACTTGATGCGCGAAAGCCCGGTGATGATGTCCTCGGCCATTCCGTCAGCGAAATATTCCTGCTCGGGGTCGCCACTCATGTTCTGAAAAGGCAGCACGGCGATCGAGGGCCGATCGGGAAGGGCGAGCATCGCTGACTCCGGCTTGCTTTGGGCCATCTCCGGCACGGCGCGGGTGTCGATCCGATAAACATGAACAGGGCGGGCGATGTTCTTGACGGCGTGCTCACCGAGGTTGGCGAAGCCGATGGGGAGCTTCTCGCCGATATGCTCGCGCACCGTTGCGCTGACGCAAATCTCGCCGGGCTCGGCAAGCGCCTCGAGCCGCGCCGCGACATTGACGCCGTCGCCGAAGATGTCGCCTTCATCGACGATTACGTCGCCCACATTGATGCCAATGCGGAAGCGGATGCAGCGGCTCTCATCGAGATTGGCGTTGCGGTCCTTCATGCCCTGTTGCAGCACCACGGCGCAGCGAACCGCATCGACGATCGAGGCGAATTCGATGAGGAGGCCGTCGCCCGTCGTCTTGACGATGCGACCCTCATGCTGGGCAATCAGCGGATCGACGAGCTCCCGGCGGTGAGCCTTGAGCGCGACAAGCGTTCCCTCCTCATCCGCGCCCATGAGACGCGAATACCCAGCGACGTCCGCGGCAAGAATGGCAGCGAGCCGCCTTGCAGTGCGGGGCTCTTCGCTCATTCGTTTTGGCTCCAGACGGCCACCGTTCCGCAACCCCGATCGACCGAACTATGCCTTGCTGTTCGGAGTGGCGCAATGTGGCGCGCGAGCATTCGCGCTGTGTCTCGAGAATGCTTTAGTTTATCGATTCGCGACCGGCCCGAGCCAGCAGCAAGTCCGACAAAGTCCACGATGGCGCGCAAGCGGAAAAGAAATTCAGAGCGTCGGACCCCTGTCAGCTTCGAGGCCAGGCCTCCCTTGTCGAGATCCGCCGCGCCGCGCCAGCCGCCTTGGCCAGCCAATCCTGCCGTTTGGCAGATGCGGGACCGGCCTTTCATTCGCTCCAAGAAAGGAAATACGCGGACGGCGTGCTGATTTGCGGCCTTCACCTTCTCCTGCTCACTCTTTGCTTTACCCCTTGTGGCTCGAG
>JAFBAS010000169.1 GCA_019247605.1 Hyphomicrobiales bacterium | reverse complement strand
GGCTCGACTGGCCAGGGCAACATCGACGTTCAGGCGAGCTTCAGTTGGGCAAACGCGAATTCCCTCACCTTGAGCGCCTTCAACGGGATTACCGTCGATAGCGGGGTTACGATCACGAACACGGGCGGCGGCAGCGTCATTCTCCGGGCCGACAATACGGGCGTCGGCGGCACGCCCAATCAGCCGGCGACGGGCTTTACGGGCCAAGTAACGTTTGGTGGCACCACGCCGCAGATCGTCTTGAGCGGCGGCACGACGCCGGGCTCCGTCACGATATTCGACGACAGGTTCAGCAACGGCGCCTTTACGCCTCATTCCTTCGCGGGGAACGTCACCGGCGGCGCAGTCACGGCCTTCCAGCTTGTGAACGATCTCACGCAGCTTCAGGCCATTCAACCGCAAGCCGGCAATTACGCGCTGGGCACGAATATCGATGCGAGCGCGACCGCCACTACTCCCTTCGCCCCCATCGGCGTGGCGCCAGGGCTGACAACGTCTTTTGATGGGATCTTCGATGGCCAAGGTCACACGATAAGCAATCTCGATATCGGAGGCACGGGAAACCTTGGCCTGTTCGGTCTCGTTCGCGGAACAGTGCAGAATGTGACCCTCGCCAACGTCAGCTTCACCGTCACCGGCAATGTGGGCGAAGTCCAGGATGTCGGCGGCATCGCCGCGGTCAATAATGGCACCATCTCCAACGTGACAGTGGGCGGCACGATCACGTTAACAAACGTTATCGGCGTCGATGTCGGTGGGGTCGCGGGACAAAATCAAAGCGGCATCCCGGGTGTAAACAGCGCGAAGGTGACGAATTCGGTCTCCACGGTCGCCATAAGCGTGGGCAGCCTATCTTCCAATATCGGCGGTCTCGTCGGAGAGAACAGCGGCGGCAGCACGATCACGTCCTCGCGGGCGAGCGGCGCGGTGACCGTCGGCTCCAACTCCAGCAACATCGGCGGCCTCGTCGGCCGTAACCAAGCGAGCACGATCTCGTCCTCGACGGCGAGCGGGGCGGTGAGCGTGGGTGGCGGCTCGGTCTCCATCGGCGGCCTCGTCGGAAATAGCACCCAGGGCGGCAAAATCTCGTCGTCGACAGTGAGCGGGGCGGTATCCTCATCCGGTATCGCCACCCAAGTCGGCGGTCTCATCGGTCAGAACGCCAACACGCAGGTGACGGGCTCCTCGGCAACCGGGAGCGTGAGCGTGGGCGGTAGCGCTTCTCTCGTTGGCGGCCTCGTCGGGCTGAACACCAGCGGCAGCACGATCTCGTCATCGACGGCGAGCGGCAATGTGAGCGTGGGAAGCGGCTCCACCAATATCGGCGGCTTGGCGGGCCGCAACAACGCCAACATTTCGGCCGCCTATGCGACCGGTGCCGTGAATGCGGCGGGTTCGACCAATGTAGGCGGGCTGGTGGGGATCAACGGCACCCCGGGCTCGATCGCGCAGGCTTATGCGACAGGCGCCGTGATCGCGCCGGGCGGGAGCAGCGTCGGCGGCCTCGTCGGCGCCAACGCCGGCAGCGTCGCGACCTCGACCTTCTGGGACATCGATACCTCCGGGCAGACCACGAGCGCGGGCGGCACCGGATTGCACACGGCGCAGGCGCAGTCCGCCACCCTCTTCACCGCGCCGAGCACGGGTGGGCCGGTCAACGCGCTCGGCTTCGACCCCACGATTTGGGGCATCGTTCCGGGCGAGAGCTACCCTTATCTTCTCTCGCAATTCGCGACACCGCCGCAAGTCGTGACGGGAACGGCCGGCACGGTGACGGCGGGCGCTTCCAACGCGGCGGGCGAGAGCGTCGAACTCGTCGTGAGAGGCACCATCGTGGCGACCGGGAGCGTCGGCGCCAACGGCTATTATAACCTTCTCCTGCCCTCGGGCACGATCGGCCCGAGCAGCCAGATTCTCGCCTTCCTCAAGCCGTCCTCGATCGGCAACACGATAACGGGCGATGTCGTGCGTCTCGCGACCCCGAGCGCGGTTCAAGCGAGCGTCAACGGCGCGAACGTCGCCACCAAGGCGGAGACCGGGCTCGATATCGCGACGAACGGGTCGAACACCGTCCTCGTCACGACCGATTCGACGTTGAGCTCGCTCCTGAGCTCGGTTCTGACCAAGGCGGCGGGGGCCGTGACGGACCCCGGCATCCTCTATTCGACGAGCGGCAACACGATCACCTTCAACGCAGGAGTTGACGCAAGCTTCACGGCGGGCGCCGGCGGCATCAGCATCGACAATGGGCTCGTCCTGAGCGCGCTCAGCGGCAATGGCGGCGCCTTGATGTTGAGCACGAGCAATGCCGGCAACGTGACGCAGGGGGGCACGATCACCGCCGCGTCCTTGGCTCTCACCGGCAGCGGGGGCGCGTTCACCTTGAGCAAGGCCGGCAACGTCGTCGACACGCTTTCGGCAAGCCTCGGCAGCGGGACGTTGAGCTTCACGAATAGCGGCGCCTTTTCGCTCGGCAACATCATGGCCGGCGGCGCGAAGCTCGACGAAACCGCGATCGCCACGGTCTCGCAGTTGAGCGGCACGACGGTCAATCTTGGCACCGGGACGCTTACGCTCGACGGAATTTCGGGCGCCGATTACGAGCTCACCAACGGCAACACGGTCGGCTCGCTTGCGGCGAGCCTCGCGGGCTCAACCTTGGGCTATACCGACAATACGCTTGGCGGATACACGCTCGGCGCGATCACGGCCGGCACGGTGACCTTGGGCGAGGATCATTCGGGCGCCACGATCTCGCAGAGCGGCGTACTCAAGGTGAGCGGCACGCTCACGCTCAATGGCGACACCACCTCCGGCGACACCGTCTATAATCTGTCGAACACCAGCAACTCGGTGGGCACGCTCACCGCCAATCTCGGCCCGAACGTGGATGCCGGCGCGCTCACCTATGTGGACAACACAACGGGTGGCTATACCCTCGGGAATATTTCGGCCGCCACCGTCTCGCTCACCGAGCTCGCTTCCGGCGCGACCGTCAAACAGGCACTCGGCGCGGGCGTTCAGGCGATGAGCCTTGCGCTCAACGGTAGCACCGACGGCACAGCTTCCTTCACGCTCGATTCGGGCGGCGCGGGCTTCACGAACTCGGTCGCCACGCTCTCGGCAAATCTCGGGACGAGTAGCGGAGGTGCCGGCACGGGCACGCTCACTTACGTCGACAACAGCCTGAACCCTACGCCGGGATACACGCTCGGCGCCGTCACGGCCGGCACGGTGACGCTCGGCGAGGCTCATTCGGGCGCTACGATCTCGCAGAGCGGCGCGCTCAGCGTGAGCGGCACGCTCACGCTCAACGGCTTGAACGACACCACCTACACGCTCAATAACAGCGCCAACAGCGTGGGCGTGCTCGTGGCGAATCTCGGCGTTGGCGGCGGCACCCTGAGCTTCACGAACAACGGTGCGTTTTCGCTCCGCAACATCCTGGCGGGCAGCGCGACGCTCGACGAAACCGCGGCCGCCACGGTTACGCAACTGAGCGGTGGGATCGTTCTCGGCGCCGGGACGCTCAATCTCAAGGGCATCACGGGCACCGATTACGAGCTCACCGACGGCAATACGGTCGGCATGCTCACGGCGAGCCTCGGCGGCGGCACCTTGAGCTACACCGATGACACGACCAACGGCTCGTTCAAGCTCGGCAATATCACGGCCGGCACGGTGACGCTCCAGGAGGATGCTTCCAGTGCCACGATCTCGCAAGCCATGGGCGCAAGCCTCGTCGCGACGAGCCTCACGCTCATTGGGGCGAGCGGCGGCGATACGACTTACACGCTCGACAATGGCGGGGGCGCACACACGAACTCGGTCGGCACGCTCATCGCCAATCTCGGCACGAGCACTGGCGGCGTCGGCACAGGCACGCTCGCCTATGTGGACAACACGCCGGCGAACGCGGCGGCGGGGACGGCCGGTGGGTACACGCTAGGCTCCATCACGGCCGGAACCGTGACGCTCACCGAGCTCGCCTCAAGCGTCACCGTGAAGCAGGGAGCGGGCGACGGCGTGAAGGCGACGAGCCTCACGCTCAACGGCAGCACCGACGGAAGCGTTTCCTTCACGCTCGACAATGGCGGTGGGGCGAACACCAACACGGTCGGCACGCTCATCGCCAACCTCGGCACGAGCACGGGTGGCATCGGCACGGGCACGCTCACATATGTGGACAACAACAGTAGCGGCTTCACGCTCGGCGCCATCAAGGCCGACAATGTCGTGCTCCAGGAGACCGCGGCCAACGCCACGATCTCGCAGACCCAGACGGGCGCGCTCACCGCGACGAATCTTTCGCTCAAGGCAGGGCTTGCGAGCTTTACCCTCGACAATGCGGGGAACGCGGTCACAGGAAATTTCAACGCCGACCTCGGCGGCGGGAATTTGACCTTCGTCGACACCAAAAGCTTCACGATCGCGGGCGGCACGAATTTCGGCATCCAGGCCAGCACGGTGGCCCTCAGTGATACAGGCTCGGTGTTGCAGGGCACGGCCACCACGGACAAAATCCAGGCGTTGAATCTCGGGCTCGGCGGATCGGGGGCGAGCTTCGCGCTGAGCAACACGAGCAACTCGGTCAACGGGATCTTCACCGCCAGCCTCGGCAGCGGGAATTTGAGCTTCGTCGACAGCTCGGGCTTCACCATCACGGGCGGCATCCAGGCCGGCACCGCGACGCTTTCGTCGGGCGGCACGGTGACGCAAGGCGCGAACACCGCGGACGCGATCTCGGTGACGAACCTCGTGCTCTTGAACACCAGCGGAAACTATACGCTCGGCAATGCCGGAAACTCGATCGGCACGCTCGCGGCGAATGCGGGCTCGCTCAGCGTCACGGCATCCGCGATCACGGTGGGTTCGGTCACCGATCCGTTGAGCTCGACCACGACGAAGGGCATCACCACTCAAGGCGCGACCGCGCTCTTCTCCGACAATAGCATCACCATCAGCGCGCCGGTGAGCGCGGCTTCGGTGCAATTGGCGAATGCGACATCGGGCACGACGATCGCCTTCGGCGGCGCGAGCACGCCGGCGTCCACTCTCACGATCTCCAGCCTTTCGAACATCACGTCGGACCAGATCACCATCGGCCGCGACGACGCGAATGCATCGGGCGAGATCACCGTCACGAGCAACATCTCGCTGCCGACGACCTCGACGCTCACGCTCGAAAGCGGCACCGGCGTCACGGAAGGCACGAACACGATCACGGTCGGCACGCTCTCGCTTCAGGGCACCGGCAATTTCCAGCTCACGGGCGCGAACAACGCCGGCACGATCAATGCAAGCCTCGGCACAACCGGCACGCTGAGCTATACGAGTATGGCGGGATTTACGGTCGGCGGCATCAGCGCTAGCACCGTCACGCTCGAGAGCGACACCGACGGCGCCATGATCACGCAAGGGGCGGCCGCGGCAAGCGCCATCACGGCGACGAACCTCCTTCTCGAAGGCGGCCTCAACGCGCACCCGACATTCATGCTCACCAACACCGCAAACTCGGTGACCACGCTCGCCGCGAACCTCAACCTCGCCGGCACCGGCAGAGGCGCGGGCACGCCGAGCGAGTTGAGCTTCACCGACAATGGCGGCTTCGCGATCGGCACCGTCTCCGGCGTCTCGGGCGTCACGGCGAACACGGTCGATCTTTCGAGCACCGGCAGGGTGACGCAAAGCGCCGCGATCACGTCCACGAGCCTTTCGCTCGCTGGATCCAACACGAGCGATTTCGAGCTCACGAGTTCCGGCAACAGCGCCGGCTCGCTCACCGCGAGCCTCGGCACGAGCGCCTCAGGCGGCACCTTGAATTACAAGGATGATGCCGTCTCGAGCCTTACGCTCGGCAACATCACGGCCGGCACGGTGACGCTCACCGGCGGCAGAGTAATCGAGACCGGAACGATCGCCGCGTCCTCGCTTTCGCTCACCGGCATCGGCAACAGCGATTTCGAGCTCACCAATACCGGCAATTCGGTAAGCCAGCTCACGGCCAGTCTTGGCAGCAACGGCACCTTGGATTTTTTCAATTCGTCGAGCTTGACGCTCGGCAACGTCACGGGGCTCAATGTCACCTTCTTCGAGACGACCCCTGGCACGACGGTGAGCCAGGCGAGCAACGCCAGCATCACCACCTCGGGAATTCTCACATTGGAAGCCGGGACCGGTGCCGGCGTCACCTACACGCTCACCAATTCCGGCAACACGGTCGGAACGCTCGGCGCCAGCCTTATCGCCGGCAGTTTGAGCTATGTCGACGACAACACCAAGGGCTACGCCGTGGGTCCCATTTCGGCCGGGGCCGTCAAGCTCGACGAGCTGCAGGCGAACGCCACGATCTCGGGGGGAAGCATCACTGTGGGGACCCTCACCCTCGGCGGGACGGGCGGCAATGACAGCTATTCGCTCACGAGCGGCAGCAACAGTGTCGGCACGCTCACGGCCAGTCTCGGCACGGGCAATTTGAGCTACACCGATGCGAGCTTCAACCCCATGCTCGGCAACATCACCGCAGCCGATGTCACGCTGAGCGAGTTGAACAGCGGCGCCTTTGTCTCGCAGGTCTCGGGCGCGCATATTTCCGCGACCACCCTCACGTTGAAGGGGGCGGGCGTCGGGGCCGGCAATGGCGATATCTTTTCGCTCACCAACTCGGGCAATTCCGTTACTACGGTCGCGGCCGATCTCGGCACCGGCAACGGCAGCGTTTTCGCTTTCGCGAGCAATGGCGGTTACGCGATCGGCACCGGCACGAACGGGATTGTCGGCCTCAAGGCGGATACGGTTGGGCTCGACACCGCCGGAACGGTGACGCAAAGCGCTGCCATCACGACCGGGACGGGGGCGAGCACCGGCCTCCTGCTTTTGGGACTCCTCGGCAACACGGGCAACTTCCAGCTCACGGACGGGGCCAACAACGTCTCGACGTTGGCCGCGGAGCTCAACAGGGTTGGTGCCGGGAGCGCCGTGAATTTCGCCGACAATGGCGGCTTCACGATCGGAACGGTTTCGGCTGGCCCGAGCCCAAGCGGCATCACGGCCGACAGCGTGAGCTTGAGCAGCACCGGCACGGTGATGCAAGCGGCAGGCGCCGATATCGGCACCGGGACAGGCGCGAATACCGGGCTTTCCCTTTCGGGAGCCGGCGGCAACTTCCAGCTCACCAGCACCGGCAATTCCGTGAGCGCGCTCTCGGCGAGCCTCGGCGGCGGCACGCTGAACTTCACCGATCACAGCACCAACCTCGGATACGTGATCGGCGGGATCACGGCGGGCACGGTGACGCTGAGCGAATTGGCGGCCCACGCCACGATTACGCAGGCGGCCAACACCACGATTGATCTCGGCACCGGCACGCTCACGCTCAAAGGCGCCTCGACGAACGACACGAAATTCACGCTCACCAACGCCAACAGTGTGGGCACGCTCGCGGCGAGCCTCGGTAATGCGGGATCGGGCAGTTCCCTGAGCTTCACGAATGCTGGCAGCTTCACGGTTGCAAGCCTCTCGGCCGACAACATCTCCCTTGATGAGACGGGGTCGAAGGCGACGATATCGGAAGCGGCGAACGGGTCCATCAGCACCGCAACGAACGGCACGCTCACGCTCACCGGCTTGAGCGACACGACTTATTCGCTCGACACCGCCACAGCGATCAACAGCGTCGGGACGCTCACCGCCAGTCTCGGCGGTGCGGGCGGCGGCACCTTGCGCTACATCGACCAGACGGTCGGCGGATACACGCTCGGCAACATCATGGCCGGCAGCGTGACCTTGGGCGATTTCGCCAGCGGCCCCAATACGGTCAGCCAGGGGACGGGCACGAGCATCAATCTCGGCACTGGCGCGCTCACGCTCAACGGCGTCGCGAGCGATGGCGTGACGAGCACCGGCACCTCTTACGTGCTCAACAACGGCAACACTGTCGGCACGCTCGCGGCCAATCTCGGTGGCACGGGCGGCGCCAATCTGAGCTATACGGCCGCCAACAGCGCTTACGCCTTGGGGGCGATCTCGGCCGGCACCGTCGTGCTTAACACGACGGCATCGAACGCCACGATCTCGCAAGCTTCCGGCAATCTCAGCGTCAATGGTCTTCTGCTTCAAGGCTCGGGCGCGAGCTACACGCTCGGCAGCGCGGCGAGCACCATCGGCGCGCTCGCGGCGAATACGGGCGCGGTCACGGTCACCGGGAACACGATCACGGTGGGCTCGGTCACCGATCCGGTGAGCGGTGTGACCACGAACGGCATCACCACGACGGGCGCGACCTCGCTCTTCTCGGACCACAGCATCACGCTCAATGCGGGCGTGACGGCGAGCTCGCTGCAATTGGCGAACGCGACAAAGGGCAAGAGCATCGCTTTCGGCGGCGCGAGCTCGCCGGCCTCCGATCTCACGATCAGCAGCATTCCGACGAATGTGAATGCGGGCACGATCACCATCGGCCGCGATGACGCGAATGCGTCGGGCCTCATCACGATCGCGGGCAAGATTACGATCCCGACGAATACGGTCACCACGAGCCCGACGGCACTCGAGCTCGAAACCAATGGCGGCGTCTCGGAAGGCATGAACGCCATCACGGGTGCGGGCGCGGGCGCCACGCTTCAGCTCGCGGGAGCCGGCACGTTCACGCTCAATGGCTTAAACAGCGTCGGCATGCTCACGGCGAGCCTCGGCACCGGCACGTTGAGCTACACCGACAACACGTCGGGCACCTTCACGCTTGGCAATATCGCGGCGGGTGGCGCGACGTTCAACGAAAAGGGGAGTGGCGCGACGGTCGTGCAGTCGGCGAATACGAGCATCAATCTCGGTTCCGGCACGCTCACGCTCAATGGCGCATCGACGAACAATACGACCTACACGCTGACGAACGGCAACACCGTCGGCACCCTCATCGCGGGCCTCGGCGATGCAGGGTCGGGCAGCGCCTTGAGCTTCACGAATAATGGCGGCTACATGCTCGGCGCCATCACGGCCGATGCCGTTTCGCTCAGCGAGACCGCGGCCAAGGCCACGATTACGCAGACGCAAACCGGCACGCTCGTCGTGAGTGGCACGCTCACGCTCAACGGGAACGCCACGACGGGCGACACGAGCTACAACCTTTCCAACACCGGCAACACGGTCGGCACGCTTACGGCCAATCTCGGCACGAGCACGGGTGGTGTCGGCACGGGCACGCTCACTTACGTGGACAATACGGCCGCCGGCTTCATGCTCGGCAACATCACGGCCGGGACGGTAACGCTCACCGAATCGACAAGCGGCACCGCGAGCGTCTCGCAGCAAAGCAACACCGGCATCGCCGCGACCTCGATCACCCTCAACGGCAACGCCGCCGGCATCGTTTCCTTCACGGTCGACGCCGTCGGCAGCGCGGCCGCGAATCTCACGGCCAATCTCGGCACGAGCAATGGCGGCCTTGGCACGGCCGCGCTCACTTACGTCGATAACAGCTCGGGGACCGGATACATGCTCGGCGCCATCACGGCGAAGAGCGTAACCCTCACTGAGAACACGAACACCTCCTCCCAGTCCGTGATCTCTCAGATGGCGACGGCCGGCAGCGTCATCAACACGGGCACGCTGACGCTCAACGGGGCGGGCTCGAACAACACGCAATTCATACTCACCAACGCCAACATGGTCGGCACCCTCTCGGCGAGCCTCGGCAATGCGGGGGCGGGCAGCGCCTTGAGCTTCACGAATGCCGGCAGCTATTCGATCGCCGGCATCACGGCCGATAGCGTCACGCTCAACGAAACGGCCTCGAGCGCTACGATCTCGCAGGGCGGCGCGATCAATGTGAGCGGCTCGCTCACGCTCAACGGCGCCTCGGCGGGCGACACGAACTACAATCTCAACTTCGCCACCAACTCGGTCGGTGGCACGCTCGTCGCCAATCTCGGCACGCGCAATGCTGCCGGCATGAGTACGGGCGTCGGCACCGGCTCGCTCACCTATGTGGACACTAGCCAGAACGCCACGCCAGGCTTCACGCTCGGCACCATTACGGCCGGGAACGTGGTGCTCCAAGAGAATGCTTCTGGCGCCTCGATCACCCAAACGAACGCCATCACGGCGACGAATCTCACACTGAGGGGGTCGCCGTCCGCCGACACAAAATTCACGCTCACCAATAGCGGTAACTCGGTCGCGAATATCGCGGCGTTTCTCGGACAGGGTGGAACAAGCAGTTTGAACTTCACCGATAATGGCGGTTTCTCGATCGGAGTTGCCTTCCAAACCGTCCTGCCTGGATCGTTTGATTCGGGCATCTTCGCGGGGCAAGTGACGCTCACCAGCAACGGAACGGTGACCCAGACCGCAGTTCCCGTCGGATCAAACGTGGTGAGTCCTGGATTTATCGTTGCCAATTCGCTTTCGCTCACCGGCTCGAGCACGAGCGATTTCGAGCTCACTGCGGTCGGAAACGAGGTCGGCGCACTCACCGCAACTCTCGGGACGAGCGCGGCCGGCGGCACGCTGAACTACGCGGACTTTGCCGGTTTAGGCGGCAACTTCACGCTGCAAAACATCACGGCGGGCTCGGTCACGATCAGCGAGGATGCTAGTCGTCAACAAGTCGGCCGCAACTTCATCGTCTCGCAAATGAGCGGCACGGGGATCAACGCGGCGAGCCTCACGCTCAACGGCGATAGCTTCAGCAACGACACGCAATTCCAGCTCACCGGCAACAATCAGGTCGGCACGCTCACGGCGAACCTCGGCCGAGGCGGCAGCAGCGCTCTGAGCTTTGTGGATGCGAGCGGAAATTATAAGCTCGGTGCCATCACGGCGGACACGGTCTCGCTCAACGAGACGGGCGCGAACGCCACGATCTTGCAAGCCTCCGGCGACATCAAGGTGGGAGGGCTTTTGCTCCAAGGCTCGGGCGCAAGCTACACGATCGGCAGCGCAGCGAGCATCATCGGCGCGCTCGCGGCGAATACGGGCGCGGTGAGCGTCACCGGGAACACGATCACGGTGGGCTCGGTCACCGATCCAGTGAGCGGTGTGACCACGAACGGCATCACCACGACGGGCGCGACCTCGCTCTTCTCGGATAACAGCATCACGCTGAACGCGGGCGTGACGGCGAGCACGCTGCAATTGGCGAACGCGACCGGGGGCACGACGATCCAGTTTGGTGGCACGACGCCCGCGGCCTCGGGCCTCTCGATCTCGAGCATCCCGACGAATGTGAACGCCGGCACGATCATCATCGGGCGCGATGATACAGGCCATGCGTCGGGCCTCATCACGATCGCCGGCAACATCACGATCCCGACCACCACGAACCCCACGACGCTCGAGCTCGCGAGCGGCAAAGGCGTGTCGGAAGGCACGAACGCCATCACGGGCACCGGCACGCTCGATCTCGAAGGCTCAGGCACTTTCACGCTCAACGGCGCCAACAGCGTCGGCAAGCTTACGGCGAGCCTCGGCACCGGCACGTTGAGCTACACCGACAACACCGCGGGCACTTTCACGCTCGGCGCCATCACGGCCGGAAGCGCGACCTTCAGCGAGACCGCGTCGGGCGCCATAATCACGCAAGCGTCAAGCACGAGCATCAATCTGGGCACCGGCACGCTCACGCTCAACGGCGATGCGACCTCGAACGACACCACCTACACGCTCACCAACGGCAACACGGTCGGCACGCTCACGGCGAGCCTCGGCCGAGGCGCCGGCAGCGCCTTGAGATACACGGATGCGAGCGGCAGCTACAAGCTCGGCGCCATTACGGCCGACAGCGTCACGCTCAACGAGAACGCGTCAGGCGCCAAAATCACGCAAGCGACAACGGCCGGCAGCGTCATCAACGCCGGCACGCTCGCGCTCAACGGCAATTTGACCTCGAACGACACGACATACACGCTCACGAATGGCAACTCGGTCGGCACGCTCATCGCGAGCCTCGGCAATGCGGGCCAGGGCAGCGCCTTGAGCTACACGGATGCGGGCGGGAGCTACGCGCTCCGCGCCATCACGGCCGATGCCGTCACCCTCAACGAGACGGCATCGTCCGCGACAGTTTCACAAGCGGCGAACACGATCATCACCGCCAATGCGCTCACGCTTACGGGCCAAGCCGGCACCGATTTCATGCTCACCGCCGCGAACGGCAATAATGTCGGGATGCTCACGGCGACGCTCGGTGTCGGCGGCGGCGATCTGAGCTTCACGAGCGGAAGATCGAGGAACAACATTTTCGGGCAAGCAGGCTATACGCTCGAAAACATCACCGCGAGAAACGTCACGCTCAACGATGTGGCGAGTAACACTTTCATCGTGCAGGACAATAATGCCAGCGTCCAGGCGACGAACCTCACGCTCAACGGCGATAGCTCGGGCACCGCTGGCTATGATTTCAATCTGAGCGGTAACTCGGTCGGAATGCTCACCGCGAATCTCGGCACCAGCACCGGCGGCATCGGCACCGGCACGCTCCTCTTCGTCGAAACCAGCCTCAATTCCACGCCTGGAATCGTCCTCGGCAACATCACTGCCGGCGAGGTTATCTTGCAGGAGAACGCCGTCGGTAGCACGATCACGCAGGCTTCCGGCAGCAGTATTGTAGCAAACGATCTCCTGCTAAACGCTAATGCTGGTAGCAACGAGACCTATACGCTGACCAATGCAAACTCCGTCGGCACCCTGGCGGCATTTCAAATCACCAAGCTAAGCTTCACCGACAATGGCGGGTTCTCGATCGGAACGATCTCAAACACCTCCGGTATCGTCGGCGCGGGTTCGGTGACGCTCAACAGCACCGGCACGGTGACGCAAAGCGCCGCGATCCAAACCCATATGCTTTCGCTCACAGGCTCAAGCACGAGCGATTTCGAGCTCACCAATACGGCGAACTCGGTCGGCACGCTCACGGCGAGCCTCGGGGCCGGGAACGGCACGGTGAATTACACTGACAACACGAAGGGCGGGTTCACGCTCGGCGCCATCACGGCCGGAAATGTCACCTTGACCGAGAATGCGTCCGCCGGTTCGATCACGCAAAGCGGGAGCACGAGCATCAATCTCGGCACGAACGGCACGCTCACGCTGAATGGCGGTAGCGGCACCACCTACACGCTCACGAACGGCAATACGGTTGGGATGCTCGTCGCGTCGCTCGGCGCCGGCGGTGGCACGTTGAACTACACCGACGACACCACGTCAGGGATCACGGGCTCGTCGTACAAGCTCGGCAACATCACGGCCGGCGCCGTGACCTTGAACGAGAGC
Organism: Hyphomicrobiales bacterium; assembly: GCA_019247605.1. Classification (GTDB taxonomy): domain Bacteria; phylum Pseudomonadota; class Alphaproteobacteria; order Rhizobiales; family Beijerinckiaceae; genus GAS188. Next base: position 23,449 of record JAFBAS010000169.1, on the reverse strand, counting down.
GCGTCCGGCGCCGTGATCTCGCAGGCGGCAGGCGCGAGCATCGATCTCGGCACCGGCACGCTCACGCTCAATGGAGCCTCGTCGAAAGACACCACTTACACGCTGACGAACGGCAATACGGTCGGCTCGCTCGCGGCGAGCCTCGGCTTCGGTGGCGGCAAGTTGAGCTATACGGCGGCGAATGCGAGCTACACGCTCGGCGCCATCACGGCCGCCGCCGTCACGCTCGACGAGACGGCGGCCAATGCGACGATCTCGCAAACGGGCGCGCTTCAGGCCATACATCTTTCGCTCTTGGGGAATGGCGCGAGCTACACGCTCACGAATGCCACGAACCTCGTCAGCGATCTCTTGGGCAATACCGGCGCGATCACGCTCATCGACGCGGCCATGAGCGGGCTCACGCTCGGCACGAACGGCGCGAGTGGCATCGGCGTCATGACAACGGGTGACGTGAACATCACCAACACCGGCGCGATCACGCTGGCCCAGGGCGTTTCGAGCCAGGCGACAGGGGACGCGATCGTGCTCTCCTCGGGCGGGGCCTTCACGAACAATGCTGGCGCCAGCGCTCTCAGCACCGGCTCGGGCGGGCGTTTCCTCGTCTTCACGTCGACGGTCGGCGATGTGAGCGCGGGCGGCCTCTCAGCGAACCCGTTCTACGGCTTGAGCTTCGCGAGCTTCAGCCAGAACCCTGGAAGCTTCGATGCGGCGCATACGGGCAACCGCTTCGTCTACGCGCAGAGCGAGACGCTGACGGTGACGCCGAATGCCGCCAGCACGACCACCGTCACCTATGACGGCGCGACACAGAGCGCGTCGGCAAACGGCGTGACCTTCGGCTTCTCGGGCTTCGTCGGAAGCGACGGCACGAACCCGAATGCCGTCAGCGGCACGGCGGGCGTAACGGGAGGCATGGGCCGCAATGTCGGCACCTACGCCTTCAGCGCGACGCAAGGCACGCTCGCCTCGGATTTCGGCTATCAGTTCCAGTTCGGCACGGGCGGCGGCCTCGTCATCACACAGGCGAAGCTCACGGTGAGCGCGGTTTCGGACACGAAGGTCTATGACGGCACGACCTCTTCGGGCGGCGTCGTGAAGGTCACGGGCCTCCAGGGTTCCGACAGCGCAAGCTTCACGCAAAGCTACGGCTCGAAGAATGTGCTTGGCCAGAACGGCAGCACGCTTTCGGCTTCGGGCCTCGTGAATGACGGCAATGGCGGCGGCAATTACGCCATCACCTTCGTGAACGCGACGGGCACGATCACGCCCGCGCAACTCACGATCACGGCCGTCTCGGGCAACAAGGTCTTCGACGGCACGACGGGCTCGACCGTGAGCGCGCAGGTTTCTGGCCTCAAGGGGAGCGACAGCGTGAGCGGGCTTGCCGAAAGCTTCGTTTCGGCGAATGCCGGAAGCCAGGCCATGGCGCTCGGGCCGCTCATGGTGAATGACGGCAATGGCGGCTCGAATTACTCGCTCACCGTCGTGAACGCGACGGGCACGATCACGCCCGCCCAGCTCACGATCACGGCGAACAACGCGACGCAAGTCATCGGCACGCCCGAGCCTCAGTTCTCGGCGAGCTTCGGGCCGTTCCCGTCAGGGCTCGGGCCGAGCGCGCTTTCGGGGATGCTGAGCTTCACCACGAACGCACCGGCGGGCTCGCCCGGACGATTCGAGATTTTCGCAAGCGGCGTGAGCTCGCCGAATTTCGACATCACCTTCGTGCCGGGCACGCTCCTCGTGACGGCGGCGAACAACTCGCTCCCGCCCGTGCCGTTCGAAATGAATCAGGGGAACGGCACGCCCGTCCTATCCTTCACGGACCCGGTGCTCGCGAGCCTTTTGATCGAGCTCACCGGCACGGGCGGCGGCTCGGGGATAAAGACCAATCTGGCCGCGCCTTCGCTCGATGAGAACGGCAACCCGCTCGGCTCCCTCATCAGCTTCAACTCGAGCTTCCTCGAGGTCTGCCGCACCCGCGCCAACCTCTGCCGCTGAGGGCGCAACGTGCGCACCTCTCCCTGCGGGAGAGGTCGGGCGCCAGCGGGGAGAGCTGAGGGTTTGTCGAAAAGGTGAGCCGGCAACGTGCCCACCTCTCCCGTGAGGGAGAGGTCGGACTCGATCGCGCAGCGATCGAGCCGGGTGAGGGCGGCAACGCCGGCATCCATGAAGAATTCGGGAGCGGCAGATTTCTGCGAGGTGGTGGTTACCTCCCTCACCCGCTCCGAGCCCAGGGGCTCGGAGTCGACCTCTCCCTGCGGGAGAGGTGGGGCGCCTGCGGGAGAGGTGGGGCGCCTGCGGGAGAGGTGAGGGTGGGTGATCAGGAAGGCGGTAGAGATGCGCGAAGATCTTTTGGGCGATCGAGCGCGGCAAATGCGGCGCGAGCCGACCGAGGCGGAGAAGCGCGTCTGGTCGATGCTACGCAATCGTCGTCTGGGCGAATTCAAGTTTCGCCGCCAAGCGAAGCTGGGGAGTTTCATCGTCGATTTTGTCTGTTTGGAGCGCAAGCTGGTGATTGAAATCGACGGTAGTCAGCATGCGGAAAACGTCTACGACCGGCGTCGAGACGCTTGGTTGGCAGGACGGGGCTTCAAGGTTCTCCGGTTCTGGAACAACGAGGTTCTGACCGAGCCGGCCGGCGTCCAGCATGCCATCGCGACAAGCTTGGGGTTGCAATGGATGCCGTGAGCGCACCTCTCCCTGCGGGAGAGGTCGGACTCCCCTCGGACTTGATCCGAGGGGAGCCGGGTGAGGGCGGCCACGCCGGCATTGCAGGGAATTCGGGAGCGGCAGATTTCTGCGAGGTCGTGGTTGCCTCCCTCACCCGCTCCGAGCCCAGGGGCTCGGAGTCGACCTCTCCCTGCGGGAGAGGTGGGGCGCCTGAGGGAGAGCTGAGGGTTTGTGGAAAAGGTGAGGGCGGCAACGTGCGCACCTCTTCCGTGAGGGAGAGGTCGGACTCCCCCTCGGACTTGATCCGAGGGGAGCCGGGTGAGGGCGGCCACGCCGGCATTGCAAGCAATTCGGGAGCGGCAGATTTCTGCGAGGTGGTGGTTACCTCCCTCACCCGCTCCGAGCCCAGGGGCTCGGAGTCGACCTCTCCCTGCGGGAGAGGTGGGGCTGCGGGAGAGGTGCTGAACTCATGCGCATGGCGGACGCGCCGGGTTGCGCCTATGTGAGCGAGGCGAAGCGTGCCAAGGTGGTGGGCGAGGCGCGCGCAAGGTCCGAAGACCAAGCCCGGCGGTGTACGATGAAAGATAAAGAGGCCAATCGATTCTCGGCGCGCGCCGCGCGCTACGCTCGTGTCGGCGCGAATGTGGGCGGGGTCGCGGCGCGCATCGCGGGCGGAAGGCTCCTCGGCGCGAAGGATCGCGGCGCCGGCAACGCGGCCGCGCTCACCCGCGCTCTCGGCGGCCTCAAGGGCCCGATCATGAAGGTCGCCCAGCTCATGGCGACCATCCCCGAGGCTTTGCCGGCCGACTACGCGGCCGAGCTGCAGAAGCTGCAATCGGAGGCCCCGCCGATGGGCGCGGCCTTCGTCAGCCGGCGCATGCGGGCCGAGCTCGGGGCCGATTGGCGCGAGCGCTTCGGCGAGTTCGATCTTTCGCCCGCCGCCGCCGCGTCTCTCGGCCAGGTGCATCGCGCGGTGTCCCTCGACGGCGCACGCCTCGCCTGCAAGCTGCAATATCCGGACATGCAATCGGCCGTCGAGGCGGACCTCACCCAGCTCGAGCTGTTGTTCGCCATCCATCGGCGCATGGATCCCGCGATCGACACGCGCGAGATCATCAAGGAGATCGGCGCGCGCATCCGCGAGGAGCTCGATTACCGGCTCGAGGCGCGCCACGCCGCCGCCTACGGGTTGATGCTCGAGAAGGTGGACGAGGTGCGCGTGCCGCGCGTCTGGCCCGAGCTTTCCAGCGCGCGCCTTCTCACCCTCGACTGGCTCGACGGCACGCGCCTCCTCACCCATGTGAAGGACGATCTGGAGACGCGCAATCGGCTCGCGGTTGCGATGTTCAAGGCGTGGTGGGTGCCGTTCTCGAGCTTCGGCATCATCCATGGGGACCCGCATCTTGGGAACTACACGGTGTTCGAAGAGAAGAAGCGCAAAGGCGCGGCGCGGCCCGCCGGCATCAACCTCCTCGACTACGGCTGCATCCGTGTCTTTCCGCCGAGCTTCGTTCAAGGTGTGGTCGACCTTTACCGCGGGCTCATGGAGCACGATGAGGCCCGCATCGTGCATGCTTACGAAACCTGGGGCTTCCGCGGCTTGAAGCGCGATCTGATCGAGGTGCTCAACATCTGGGCGCGATTCATCTACGGCCCCTTGACCGAGGATCGGGTGCGAACGATCGCAGACGGAGTGAAGCCCGGCGAATATGGAAGGCGCGAGGCCTACAAGCTCCACATGGCGCTGAAGAAGAAAGGTCCGGTGACGGTGCCGCGCGAATTCGTCTTCATGGATCGGGCCGCGATCGGGCTCGGCGCGGTGTTCCTGCACCTTGCGGCCGAGCTCAACTTCCACCGCCTTTTCGAAGAGGCGATCTGCGATTTCAGCGTGGCCAAGGTGACGGCCGCCCAGGCGCGCGTGCTCGAGGCGAGCGGGCTCGAGACCGGATCGGCATGAAGCAAACTCGATAGTGTCGAATTGCGCTCCAGCGCGGGTGTTGCTAAGTCGTTGGATTGAACTTTCATGAATTTCGAGGATCAGCGATGGCGACGACGACCGACATTCCGGAAATGGACTATGAGGAGCATGAGCGCACCTTCCGGGGCTTCACGCTCTTCACGGAGATCGGCATCGCTCATGTTCTTTGCCTCGTCGTCGTGGTGGCGATCTGGGGCGTGAAGCATTCCGGCGGCTGGGCGCTCTTCGGCTTCCTGCTGACGCTCGCGGCGACCATCGTGGGTGCCTTCTCTCCCGCTCTCTCCTGGCGCCCGATCGCGGGCGTGCTCGTCCTGTTGCTGCTCACCCTCGCCTTGTTGTGAGGTCACCATGATCGTCGCGACGACGTGCGAGGACCGCGCGGCCGAGCCACGCGTCGCGATCACGCCCGAAACGGCGAAAAAGCTTGCAGCCCTCGGTGCGACCGTGAAAATCGAGGCGGGCGCCGGATCGGCTTCGGGAATTCCCGATAGAGAATACGAGGCCGCGGGCGCCACGATCGTGAAGACGGCGGTTGACGCGCTCTCGGCGGCCGACATCGTCTTGAAAGTGCGGCGCCCCTCGGTCCTCGAGCTTTCGCAAATGAAGAAGGGCGCGCTCGTCATCGCCACCATGGACCCTTACGGGCATGAGGAGGCGTTGCGGGCGATGGCTGAGGCGGGGGTCGCGGCTTTCGCCATGGAGCTGATGCCGCGCATCACGCGCGCCCAGGTGATGGATGTGCTGTCGAGCCAGGCCAATCTCGCCGGCTATCGTGCCGTCATCGATGCCGCAGCCGAATATGGCCGCGCCCTGCCGATGATGATGACGGCGGCCGGCACGGTGCCGGCGGCCCGCATCTTCATCATGGGCGCGGGAGTCGCGGGACTTCAGGCGGTCGCGACGGCGCGCCGCCTCGGCGCCGTCGTCACCGCGACCGACGTGCGCCCGGCCGCGAAGGAGCAGGTCGAGTCGCTCGGGGCGAAGTTCATCGCGGTCGAGGACGAGGAGTTCAAGCAGGCCGAAACCGCCGGCGGCTACGCCAAGGAAATGTCGGAGGCCTACAAGGCCAAGCAAGGCGAGCTCGTCGCCTCCCATATCGCCAAGCAGGACATCGTCGTGACGACGGCGCTCATCCCGGGCCGCCCGGCGCCGCGCCTCGTCTCCTCCGCCATGGTCGCGAGCATGCGGCCGGGCTCCGTGGTGGTCGATCTCGCGGTCGAGCGTGGCGGCAATGTCGAGGGGGCGAAATTCGGCGAGACGGTGGTCACGCCGAACGGTGTGAAGATCGTCGGGCATGCCAACGTGCCAGGGCGCCTCGCGGCGAGCTCGTCGGCGCTCTACGCGCGCAACCTCTATGCTTTCATCGAGACGCTCATCGACAAAGCCTCGAAAGCGATCGCCGTCAAATGGGATGACGAGCTCGTCAAGGCGACCTTGCTCACCCGCGACGGCGCGATCGTGCATCAAAGCTTCGCGCCCAAGGCCATAGCAGCAAACGGAGACGCCTGATGGCCAATCTGTCGCCCGTTGACGCGCTCGAACGGGCGCGGGCCGCCGCCGATGCTTCCCGCGAAGCCGCCGAGGCCGCGCAGCTCTACGCGAACCAGGCTTCCGACGCGCTTGGCCATGCGCTCGCGGCGACGACCGGCGGCGCGGTCGATCCGACGATCTTTCGACTAGCGATCTTCGTGCTCGCCATCTTCGTGGGGTATTATGTCGTCTGGTCGGTGACGCCGGCGCTGCACACCCCGCTCATGTCGGTCACCAACGCCATCTCCTCGGTGATCGTGGTCGGCGCGTTGCTGGCGGTGGGCGTGAGCCTCGCCGCGCAAGCCGGCGCGAGTCCCATGGCGCGCATCTTCGGCTTCGTGGCGCTCATGCTCGCGAGCGTCAACATCTTCGGCGGCTTTCTGGTCACGGCCCGCATGCTCGCGATGTACAAGAAGAAGGGTTGAGGACCCCTCATGAGCGCCTCCATCGCGACCCTCCTCTACCTCGTCGCCGGCGTCCTTTTCATCCTGGCGCTGCGCGGCCTCTCGCATCCGACGACCTCGCGCCAAGGCAACCGCTTCGGCATGATCGGGATGGCGATCGCGGTCGTCACCACCCTCTTCATCGCGCCGCCCTCGGGTGCTCTCGGATGGCTGTTGGTCGTCATCGGCATCGCGGTCGGCGGCGGCATCGGTGCCTTGGTGGCACGGCGCGTGCCGATGACGGCGATGCCCCAGCTCGTCGCGGCTTTTCACTCGCTCGTCGGCTTGGCGGCGGTGCTCGTCGCCGCGGGCGCGCTAAATGCGCCTTCGGCCTTCGGGATCGGCGATGCGACCCAGATCCACGCCGAGGCCCTCGTCGAGATGACGATCGGGGTTGCGATCGGCGCGATCACCTTCACCGGCTCAATCATCGCCTTTCTCAAGCTCGACGGGCGCATGTCGGGAAAGCCGATCCTTCTGCCGCAACGGCACATGATCAACATCGCGCTGGCGGTGGCGCTCCTCGTGATCGCCGTGTTCTTCGTCATCACCACGAGCCACGCCGCCTTCTGGCTGATCGTCCTGATCGCCTTCGCGCTCGGCGTGCTGTTGATCATCCCGATCGGCGGCGCCGACATGCCGGTCGTGATCTCGATGCTCAATTCCTATTCGGGATGGGCGGCGGCCGGCATCGGTTTCACGCTCGGCAATCTCGCGCTCATCATCACTGGCGCACTCGTCGGCTCCTCGGGCGCGATCCTCTCCTACATCATGTGCAAGGGGATGAACCGCTCCTTCATCTCGGTCATTCTCGGCGGCTTCGGCGGCGAGACATCCGGACCGGCGGCGGGAGGCGCGGAAGCGCGCCCGGTGAAGCAGGGCTCGGCGGACGATGCGGCCTTCATCATGAAGAACGCCTCGAAGGTGATCGTGGTGCCCGGCTACGGCATGGCGGTCGCGCAGGCGCAGCACGCGCTTCGCGAAATGGCCGATCTGTTGAAGAAGGAAGGCGTCGAGGTCTCTTACGCCATCCACCCCGTGGCCGGCCGCATGCCGGGCCACATGAACGTGCTGCTGGCGGAAGCCAACGTGCCATACGACGAGGTATTCGAGCTCGAGGACATCAACTCTGAGTTCGCGCAAGCCGACGTTGCCTATGTCATCGGCGCCAACGACGTCACGAACCCGGCCGCCAAGACCGACCCGCAATCGCCGATCTACGGCATGCCCATCCTCGATGTCGCGAATGCCAAGACGGTTCTTTTCGTCAAGCGCGGCATGGGCTCGGGCTATGCGGGTGTCGAGAACGAGCTCTTCTTCCGCGACAACACGATGATGCTCTTCGGCGACGCCAAGAAGGTGACGGAAGAGATCGTCAAGGCATTGGGGCATTGAGATGGGCAGGGGAATCGTGAAAGTAAGAGTGAAAGGAAGAGTGAAAAAGTGAAAGAAAGAGGGAAAGAGTGACAAGTTTTCCTTCTCACTCTTCACTACTCACTATTCACTTCTCACTCCTTTCCAGATGGAAATCGCGAAATGGCTGGTCATCGCGCTGTTCGGCATCTACGCCGCGATCGTCGCGGCGATGTATGTCGGCCAGCGCAGTCTCCTCTTCCCCGTGCGCCCGGAGCGCGCAACGCCGGCCCGGGCGGGTTTTCCGGAGGCGCAAGAGCACATCCTGACCACCGATGATGGCGAGCGCCTCGTCGCTTGGCTGAGGCCCCCGTCGGGCGACAAGAAACCGCTTTTCCTGATGTTTCTCGGCAACGGCGACAATCTCGGCATCATCGCGCCGCGCCTTCGCGAAATGGCGGCGGACGGCTCGGGCGTCCTTGCCGTCGCCTATCGCGGATATTCGGGCTCGACAGGCTCTCCCAGCGAGACGGGCCTCACTTACGATGCCGAAGCGGCCTATCGTTTCGCAAGGTCCGTGGTCCCGCCGGAACGGATCGTACTCTTCGGTTATTCGCTGGGGTCGGGTGTCGCCATCCCGCTTGCCCTGCGCCATGAGACGGCGGCGGTGGTGCTCTTCGCGCCCTTCACCTCGGCCGTCGATGTCGCCGCTTCGGCCTATCCTTGGCTTCCGGCGCGCTTGTTGATGAAGGACCAATTCCGTTCGCTTGAAGTGGCAGGCAAGCTCAAGGTGCCGATCCTCGTCGTACATGGCGAGCGCGATAGAGTCGTCCCGATCAACTTCGGGCGCGAGCTCTACGCCGCGATCTCGGCGCCGAAGCGCTTTGTCTCATTGCCACAAGCGGACCATTTCTCGCTGTTCGAGAATGGCGGCGTAGCGATCATTCGCTCGTTCCTAGGGGAATTTGGGTTGCGGTGATCGGCGGTGGTGCAGGGCTATGCTTTGGCAGGACCTCTGAGCGAGAAAATAGTTGAGGGCGGGACACGCGTGGTGGCCGACTCCAACCCACGAAAGCTCAATCGTAATTTCTGCGAGCAGGCGGTCGCATATGTGAAGCCGGTTATCAAGGAAGATGGGCCGGTAATCGAGTTGGAGGAGGGGGCTCAACCGGTCATTACCAATCTGAACAACGGCCTGTTGGTCGCGTATCTGGTCGATCAGGGGAGTCACTTCAAATACGTCGCAGGGAGGCATTTGTCGTCCGCCGGATTGATGCAAGTTGAACTCCACCAGCGGGCGGTCTTGAACTTGGACGCGATGCTGGAATCCAACGGCTTTAAACTTTATGAGTATGGCGACTGCTAGGTGATACTGGACGGGAATTTTGAAGCCAGTCTCATTCTCGTCGACAGGCTCTGGGAGACGCTCCTCGCCAAGTTAGCGCCGAACGGCTTCCTCGCCGCGATACCGAGCCGAGACATTATGGCGTTCAGTGACGTGCAATCGGTGGCCGGGCGCGCCAGTTTGCGCCAGGCGGTCATCGAAGGCGAAAGCAGATCACATCCGATTACACCGAACCTCTATCGGCGCGATGCGGCGGCGCGTCGTTGGAGCAGATACGCCGATTGATGCTGCGCCGTTGCACATCGGCTCGCGCTCAGGGTCGCTCCTGGCCAAGTCCTCCTGGCCAAGTCCCATATGGCCAAGCATACTCTCATCGCCTCGCGATCTGCGAACAGCGACGATGGTCGCGGGCGCCACGGATCGTGAGAGCAGCAGAATGCCAGGCGATCGGGATGGTTGACATACCCGAGAGGATGACGATCCCTAACCAAAATCGCTTGCCGCATGCCTCTTCGACGCGGCGTTCACCCCAGGATCATCGGGATGCCCGCTTGCGCAGTTCGCATCGCCGAGGTGCGCGGCATCGTGTTCTCGCCTTTTGTTCCAAACGTAGAGAATGGCCGCGAGCACCTCGTAGCACGCTGCGGCGACGTGTCGGATCACCGGGAGACGCACTAGCTTTGCGAGAAACCGGAGCTTCGGCACCTCATCCCACAGGGCGGCGAAAGCGGGGATGCCGACGCGAAGCACGCCCATTCTGTCGACGACATGAAGCCGTTTCTTCACGGCTTCCACGTCCACTCCTCGAGAAGATAGCGCGTCCGGCTCGGCGTTAATGTCGAGCCAAAGGCAATCCTGGCTTGGCTCGCCGATGAGGTGGCGGATATGCGCGACGCCGGCCGAGCAAACGGGGCAATCTGCATTGAAGAAGATTTGCGGGTCCATCGCGATGGCTTCCATGGTGCCGTTGTGATGAGGTTACCGCCGTGACTTGACGGTGCCTTCACGGTTAAGCTAACACTTAACTGACGCCGGCGTCAATCAATTAACTAAATACCTAACTGAAAACCAACCTCAATTGGGTGGATTTCGGGTCCGGAAATTACGTGATGCAACGTATCTTCGCCGCTCTATCGTCGACGAGCCGCCGGAAAATTTTGGCGTACCTCGGCCATGCCGAGCTCAGCGCCGGCGAGATATCGGCGCGTTTTGAGATGTCAAAGCCTGCCATTTCGCAACATCTGAGCGTGCTGGAATCCGCAGGACTCGTGACGAGCGAGAAGCGCGGGCAGTTCGTGTATTATCGCCTGGTCACCGACAGTCTGGTCAACACGCTGAGCGACTTCCTGCAAGAGGTGTGTCCCGTGAGTCGTCCCTTGAAACGAGAAAGTGCCGCGATCGCAAAGCACAAGCGCGGATAATCAAAAAATCGAGGTCTCGCTCCAGCGAGCTTGGTCGCAGATCCCCTCAGGCCGCAAATATTCCACTGGGGAATTCGCCAAAGCCGCACCCTCACCCATACCGATGCAATTGCGCGCCGTGGCGCTTCATCCAAAAACCAAAAACCAAAAACCAAAAACGGTGACACCTTACTTTTACCCCTTTTTCGGCACGCCGGCCTCGCCGCGAGGTTTGCGGCCATGCTTGCCGGGCCGAAGGCTGCGGCCGAGAGCGGCCTCCAACTGCTCGACGAAGCTGGCATTTCCAAGCGGACGCCCGGTTCTTTCGGACATTCGGAGGGCTGCGAGTTGGTGAGGAGAGATCTCACCCATTTCGAGTGAGATGAGATCGGCGAAGGTCCCGATCCTATCAAGCAGCGGGCGCACGCGAACCAGCGCGTCATCCTTGCCGGCAAGATGCGCTCTAACACTCGACCATCGCCAGTCGGCGGCCTGCCCCGCGAGACCGGCGCGCACCGGATTGAGCGATATGTAGCGCGTCGCCGCGACGAGATGCTCCTCGTCCATGATCGCCGAGCCGAAGCGTCCCTGGAACAAATGGCCCGTCCAGCGAGCGCGTGCATTGATGAAGCCTGTATAGCGCCGATGGGTCTCACCGAGCGCGGATGCCAACCCATCCTCGGTCGAGGGCACGAGAACGAGATGCACATGGTTCGGCATGAGGCAATAGGCCCAGCAGGCCACGCCGCTGCGTTCGCAGCGCTCAGCGAGCAGGTCGCGATAGACCGCATAGTCGCCATCATTGAAGAAGATGGGCTGCCGGCGATTCCCGCGCTGGGTGACGTGATGGGGAAGGGCGGGAACGACGATGCGAGCGGTGCGGGCCATTGCCAAAGCTTAGCAAAATTGGGGAAAAAGTAAGCTGTCACCGAAAAAGAAAGGAGACCTCTCACCCGTACCGATGCAGCTGCGCGCCGTGGCGCTTCATCCAGGCTTCGGCATCATCGGTGCGCGTGCAGAGCGCGCGCGTGAGCCGCCAGAATTTGTGCGAATGGTTGAGCTCGCGCAAATGCGCGACCTCGTGGGCGGCGAGATAGTCGAGCACGAAAGGCGGCGCGAGGATGAGCCGCCAGGAGAAGGACAAGGTGCCGTTTGCCGAGCACGACCCCCACCGGCTCTTCGTGTCCTTGATGGAAATCCGGCGCACCTGCGCCCTCGCGGACGTCGCATAGCGTTCAACCGCGTTTTCGAGATCGCGGCGCGCCTCGCGCTTCAGGAATTCGGTGACGCGGCGCGACACATGTTCCGGTGAGCCCGGCACCTCGAGGATGCGCACCTCGCCGATCCGCTTGGCACGCACGAGGCCGCGCAACGCGCCGGTCTCGATGATGTGATGATCGAGGCCGCGTATCGGGAGCGTCTTGCCCGCCCTGAAGGGAATCTGCGCCGGCAGTCGCGCGAGGCGCGTCGCCAGCCAGCCGGCATGCCGCGCGGCAAAATCCGCCGCCACGGCGAGGTTGCCGCGCGACGGAAGGGTGAGGATGGGGTCTGAGGTGCCGGCGCGGATGCGAAGCGTTATGCGGCGCGCCCGTGAGGAGCGCGTGACCACGACGCGGTACGTGACCCCATCATGGGCGATGTCGATGAAGCCCGGGGCACCGGGCGATCTGAACTGCCTGACCGTTGCCATACCGCGACCATGCCCGAGCTTTCGGCGTTCGTCAGCATGTATTTGAACGAAGGGGGAACATTTATTTCGAGGTAGGGGCCTTGTGCCGATCTCCGGCTTTGGTATCGTTACAAGTTCGGGCGCGCTCAGGAAGCCCGCTTGAAGCGGGAACCTTCAGATTTTTCAACGGCTTGCGCCTCATTCGCCTGGATGAAATCATCGATCCGCGGAACGATCTCGGCGCGGAAGCGCGAGCCGTTGAACACGCCGTAATGGCCCACGCGCTTCTGCAAATAATGGATGCGTTTTGCGGCCGGAATGTTGACACACAGGCGATGGGCCGCTTGCGTCTGGCCGACGCCTGAAATGTCGTCGTTCTCGCCTTCGATCGTCATGAGCGCGGTTTTTCGAATGTCGGCGAGATCGACCGCTTTGCCGCGATAAGTCATCTCGCCTTTGGGCAGGAGATGCCTGACGAAGACCCGGTCGACGGTCTCGAGGTAAAATTCGGCCGTGAGATCCATCACCGCTAGATATTCGTCATAGAATTCGCGGTGCTTCTCTGCCGAGTCGCCGTTATCCTGGACCAGATTCTTGTAATAATCCCAATGCGCCGAGAGATGGCGATCGAGATTCATCGCCATGAACCCGGAAAGCTGGAGAAAGCCAGGATAAACCTCGCGCATCATGCCGGGATAGGGAAAGGGCACGCGCGTGATGCAATGGCGGCGAAACCACTCGATGCCACGCTCCTGGGCGAGCACATTGACGGCTGTCGGGCTTTCGCGCGTGTCGATCGGGCCTCCCATCAGGATCATCGAGCTCGGCGAGACCGGCTCCTTTTGCGCCTCGAGTGCAGCGACGGCGACCGAGACGGGAACGGAGGGTTGGCAAACGGCGATCACATGGGTGTTGGGGCCGAGCTGCCGCAGCATGTCGATGACGTAATCGACATAGTCGTCGAAGCCGAAATGTCCCGCCGTCAGCGGCACCATGCGCGCATCCGACCAATCCGTGACATAGACCTCGTAGCGCGGAAGAAAGGCCTCGACCGTGCCGCGCAAGAGCGTCGCGTAGTGGCCGGACATCGGCGCCACCATGAGGATTTTGGGCTGCTTGGGACGAGAGGGTGACAAGGCTCTCGCGAAATGAATGAGCCGGCCGAAGGGTCGCTGCCACACGATTTCCTCGGTGACTGCCACCTTCTCGCCGTCGACGAGGGTGCCGGTCAAACCGAATTCTGGCTTTTCGTAGCGGCGCGTGCTGCGTTCGAACACGTGGCAGGCCGCGCTCATGGACCGCCCGAACGGTGTCCAAGATGCTGGATTCGCTGGATTTTCGAAAAACAGTCGGGCCGCTTCGGAAGCCGCCCGAGCGGGTCCGATCAGGGCAAGCGAGGCTTCATGGAGAAAGTAGGAGAATTCCATTGAGCGACCCCAATTTTATGGGCGAATAACTCTACAGCTCGCGCCGAGGCCGCCCGCTTAATGACAAGATAGAGCCTCAATGTCGCAATGCAACATTGAGCTCTGCTTTTTTGAGAGAGCCGTTCTGCAAAATTATGTGACCAACAAGCTAAATTTTCGTTGCCGGGGCGGTTTGCGACGTGCGCAGCCGGGAGAGGACGGTCAATCCCAACGGTCGCTCTTAATGCTCACTCGCCCATGGACAGCAGCGATCCGGCGCGCCGCGCGCTGGCGAGCAAGGCGCGGAAGGCGAGGCTGCCGAAACCGATCCAGAGGAGGTTGAGGGCGAGCGATTCCACGAGAAGATCGAGGCGGAAGGTGTTGCCGATGAGCATGGCGCGCATCGCCTCGAACACATAAGTCGGCGGCAAAGCCCAGGCGATCGGCTGCAGGAGGCTCGGCAGCGTCGTGACCGGGTACGAGATGCAGGCGAACGGCATCATCGCGAACATGGCGCTCCAGGCGATCGTCTCGGCGGCGAGCCCGTTGCGCAAGATCAGCCCGGAAGTGACGAGCCCGACGCTCCACGCGGTCAGCATGAGATTGATGAAGAGGAAGGGGATGGCGAAGCTCAGCGTCGCGATATCGAAGCCGAAGAAGGTGGTGGCGATGAGCACCGCGGGAACGAGGCCGATCATGAGGCGAAGAATGCTCATGATCATGAGCGAGAGAACGAATTCGCCAGGTCGCAAGGGGCTCATCAAGAGGTGACCGAGATTGCGCGACCAGACCTCTTCGAGAAAACTCATCGAGAAGCCGAGCTGACCGCGAAACAGCACATCCCACAAAAGAATGCCGCCGATCAGCGTGCCGGCCGCGAGCACCGGTAATTGCGAGGTGCGTCCGACATAAAGCTGAAGGAAACTCCAGGTGAGAAGCTGCACGGTCGGCCAATAGGCGAGATCGATGAGCCGCACCGGCGAGGAGCTCAGGAGATAGAGGTGGCGCTCGACCATCGCCATCACGCGCGCGGGCGAGAAGCCGATCGCGGCCGAAGGTGCCCGCAGGCTCTCGATCTCATGCCTGCCGGGAGCTTCGTTCATGGGATCGCACGCGCCTTTTCGAGGCGCGCGCCGACGCCGTGCCCGCGCGCCACGTCGAGAAAGACTTCCTCGAGGGTCTCGCGCCCGTAGCGTGCGATGAGCGCATCGGGCGCTTCATTGTGCACGATGCGTCCGGCGCGCATGATGATGACGCGGTCGCAAAGGCGCTCCACCTCGCCCATGTTGTGGGAAGCGAGCAGGATGGTCGCGCCGCGCCTGCGGCGGAACTCCTCGAGATGGCTACGCACCCAATCGGCCGTGTCCGGATCGAGCGAGGCGGTCGGCTCATCGAGCAGCAAGAGGTCAGGCTCGTTGATGAGCGCTTTCGCGAGCGCCGCTCTCGTCTTTTGGCCGGCCGAGAGCTGGCCCGTACGGCGGTCGAGAAACTGGGCGAGGTCGAGCGCGTCCGCGATCTTCTCGATACGCGCTTTCAGCTTCGGCACGCCGTAAAGCTTGCCGAATACACAGAGGTTCTGGCGCACGGTCAGCCGATGCGGCAAGTCCGCGTAGGGGCTTTCGAAATTGATCCGGTGGAGCACTTTGCCCCGCTCACGCGCCATATCGGCGCCGAACACGCGGACAGACCCGGCGCTCGGTGTCGTGAGTCCCATGATCATCGCGAGTGTGGTCGTCTTTCCGGCGCCATTGCCGCCGAGGAGGCCGACGACGCTTCCCGTATCGACGCGAAAGCTCAGCGCGTCCACGGCGGGGACGCGATCATAGGTCTTGCTCAAGTTCTCGGCTAGAATCGCCGGCGGGGAGGATGTGCTCATGGGAAGAACGGGAAACTCTTCTGTCGAAGCGGGTTGGCTTTATATGCGAAAGCCCGGGGCCGATAGCCATGGGGGCACGCCAGGAGATTGGTCCCATGCGCCAAGCTCCATGGCACGATGCCTTCCTGCCGTTGACGCAGGCGGGAATCTGGTTCCCAACAGAAGATGACGCCCATCAAGCTCCCTCATGGATGCGAAGGGAAGGCACATGTTCACGCTTGCCGACGTCGAGGAGGCAGAGGTGCTGGTGCGCCGCCACATGGCGGCGACGCCGCAATACGCCTGGCCGCTTCTCGGCAAAAGGTTCGGCGCGAACATCGTCGTCAAGCACGAGAACCACACGCCGGTGGGCGCCTTCAAGCTGCGCGGCGGCCTCGTCTACGTGGAGCGGCTCAAGCGCGAGCGACTTGACGTCAGGGGGATCGTCAGCGCAACGCGCGGCAATCACGGCCAGAGCCTCGCTTTCGCTGGTCGCGTCTTCGACGTGCCTGTGACGATCGTCGCCCCTTCCGGGAATTCGATCGAGAAGAACGCCGCGATGCGTGCGCTCGGCGCCGAGCTCATCGAGGTCGGAAGGGATTTCGACGATGCGGCGGAGGCGGCCGAAAAAATCGCCGAGGAGCGCGGTTTCGAATTCGTGCACTCTTTCGCGCCCGACCTCGTCAAAGGGGTTGCGACCTACGCGCTCGAGCTCTTCCGCGCGCACCGTGATATCGACACGCTTTACGCGCCGATCGGCATGGGTTCGGGCATTTGCGGCCTCATCGGCGTGCGCGACGCGATGGGACTTGCGACACGCATCGTCGGCGTCGTGCCCGAGCGCGCCAACGCCTACCGGCTTTCCTTCGATGCCGGACGCGTCATGCCGGTGAATTCGGTCTCGACCTTCGCGGACGGCATTGCGGTTCGCGTTCCGAACGCCCGCGCGCTCGAGCTCATCCGCAAGGGCGCCGAGCGCATCGTCGAGGTGAGCGAGGACGAGATCGCCGAGGCGATCCGCGTCCTTCACGAGGATACGCACAATCTCGCGGAAGGCGCGGGCGCTGCCCCGCTCGCGGCGCTCGCCAAGGACAAGGAGCGCCGCCCCGGCACGAAGCTCGCCGTGATTTTATCGGGCGGCAATATCGATCGCGCGCTCGCCGCCAAGGCCCTCTCGGGCGGGACGCCGCCCTGAAGATG
This sequence comes from Hyphomicrobiales bacterium, assembly GCA_019247605.1. Classification (GTDB taxonomy): domain Bacteria; phylum Pseudomonadota; class Alphaproteobacteria; order Rhizobiales; family Beijerinckiaceae; genus GAS188. The sequence continues at coordinate 6,594 of JAFBAS010000169.1, read as the reverse complement.
CGCTCGGAAGCACGCGATTATCGAGGTAAGATGAGCCTCGTCGCGAGAGCCGTCGGTCCCGTTCTCTTGCGCCTTGTCGAAGGGTCAAGTTCGTGAAGCGCCTTCTTCTTCTGCGTCACGCGAAGTCCGACCGGCCAACCGGCGTCGGCGATCATGAACGCCCTCTGGCGTCACGTGGACGCGAAGATGCGCGCCGCATGGGGGCGTATATGCAAGGCGAGATGCTTCTGCCCTCGCTTGCGCTCGTCTCAACAGCGGTGCGTACCCGGCAGACCTGGGACCTTCTGGTGCAAGGGCTGGGGAGGGTGCCGGAGCTGCGCTTCGACCGCAGAATTTACGACGCGCCGGCGAGCCGGCTCGCAAATGTGATCGCCGAGACGCCAGATGAATTGGGCGAAATTCTCCTTATCGGCCACAATCCTGGCCTCGCCGATCTTGCCCATCGCCTTGTCGGTCACGGCGACCGTTACGCGCTCGCGCGGATGCGCACGAAATTCCCGACAACCGCGCTCGCCGTGCTCGACCTTGCAGGCGAGGTCTGGCGCGAGCTCGCCGACGGATCGGCGAGGCTCGACCGCTTCGTGACGCCGAAGGGCTTGCGCGGCGAGGGCGGCGCCTGAGCGCCTGGGCGCGATGATGGCCGCGCTCGGCGCCTATCAGGAGGCGCTCCTTGCCGCGCGCTCGGCCGCGCAAGCGGCGGCGAATTGGTGGTCGCCACGCCTTCGCCTTGGGGTTACCGGCCTTACGCGTTCCGGCAAGACGATTTTCATCACGGCCCTCGTGCGCGCCCTCGTCGCGGGCGGTCGTCTGCCGATGTTCGCGGCGCAAGCACAAGGCCGGATCAGCGCCGTTCGTCTCACGTTTCAACCCGACGATGCCGTTGCGCGCTTTCCTTACGAGGAGAACCTCGCCGCGATGAGGGGCCCGGATCGGCGCTGGCCCGATTCGACCCGGCGCATCAGCGAATTGTCGATCGAGATCGACTATGAAAGCGCCGCTTCCTGGTTCCGCGGCGCCCGCCGCCTCACGCTCGACATCGTCGATTATCCGGGCGAATGGCTTCTCGATCTGCCCTTGCTGGAGCAAAGCTACGCGGAGTTTTCCCGCATGAGCGTCGCGGCGGCTCGCGAGCCGGCGCGCATCTCGCTCTCGGCCGAGTGGCGCGCCGTCATGGCGGGAATCGACCCGCGAGGGGCTGCTTCCGATGCGCAGGCAACAAAAGCGGCGGATGCGTTTCGCCGCTATCTTCTCGCCGCGCGCGCCGAGCCGCACGCGCTCTCGCTTTTGCCGCCTGGGCGTTTTCTCATGCCGGGCGATCTCGAAGGATCGCCCGCGCTCACTTTCGCGCCGCTCGAGCTCGGCGAAGCGGCCGTTCCTCGAGACTCGCTTGCGGATCTGATGGAGAGGCGGTTCGAGGCCTACAAGAACCATGTGGCCCTGCCTTTTTTTCGCGATCACTTCGCAAGGCTCGATCGGCAGATCGTGCTCGTGGACTTGCTGACCCCTTTGAATGCGGGGGCGGGCGCGGTGGCCGATCTCGAGGCTGCGCTCGATCATGTGCTCGCGGCCTTCAGGGTGGGGCGAAACTCGCTTCTCTCCACCCTCTTCGCGCCGCGGATCGAGCGGGTGCTCTTTGCCGCGACGAAGGCCGATCTGCTGCACCACACGAGCCATGATCGGCTGCAGGCCATTCTCGGCCTTCTTGTGGAACGCGCCTTTCGACGTTCACGAGAACGCGGCGCGAAGACCGATGTGCTGGCGCTCTCGGCTTTGCGTTCGACCCATGAGGCAACGGTGCGTGAGGGCCGGTCGATGTTGGCGGCCGTGATCGGAGTTCCCGAGGCCGGCGAGAAGATCGACGGCGAGGAGTTCGATGGCACGGCGGAAGCGGCGATCTACCCTGGCGATCTGCCGCAAGATCCCAAGGCGGCGCTCGATGCGAAAGGCGGGCTCGATCTGCGCTTCGTGCGCTTTCGTCCGCCGCTTGTCGAGAAAGATGGGCTGGGGAAGATACGCGGCGCTCCCCATATTCGCCTCGATCGCGCCTTGGAGTTCCTGATGGGGGATCGCCTGGCGTGATCGCGCCTGAAGCCAGCGATCCTTCGAGGAGCCGCCTGATGGCATCGAACCGCCCGCGCGCCTTTCGGTTGCACGAAGCCGAGAACGGGAACTTCTCGCTCGAGGATAAACCGGCCTCGCGCAATGCCGTCGCGATCGCGCCCGACCGGTCGCTCGAGAGCGAACTTGCCGAGACAGGCGATCCGGACCTGTCGTTAAGCCCTGCGGTGGGGGCGCGTGGTGGGCGGCTGAGCTTCGGCAATGTCCTTGCCTTCGCCCTCTCGGGATTGGCGCTCATCGGCCTCTCGACCGCGATCGAACGGGGTATCGCGTCGCTCTTCGACCAGAATGCCTGGCTCGGCGGTGTCGCCTCAGCGCTTGCCGCGCTCGCCGGCTTGGCCCTGCTTGGCCTTCTCGGACGCGAGGCCCTTTCCATCTGGCGCCAACGGCGCATCACCGCAATGCGCAAGGAGGCGACGCAGCTTCGCGAGAACCGCGATGCCCTCGCTGCGAGGACCTTTGTCGCCGCGCTTGCAAACCTCTATGCCCATCGTCCGGAAACGGCACGGGCACGCGCCCTGCTCGCCGAGCTCGATCGCGATGTTCTCGATCCCGCGGACCGGCTTGCTGTCGCCGAGCGCGAACTGATCTTGCCGCTCGACATCGAGGCGCGGCGTCTGGTCGCGGCGTCAGCACAGCGCGTATCCATCGTCACCGCGCTCGCCCCGCGTGCTGTTTTTGACGTTTTGTTCGTCGCTGGCCAATCCCTTTGGCTCGTGCGGCGCGTGAGCGAGATCTACGGCTCGCGTCCAGGATTCCTCGGCTTTCTCGCGATAATTCGCCGGGTGCTCTCATACCTTGCCATCACCGGGGGCATGGCGGTCGGCGACAGCCTCGTGCAGCAGGTTCTCGGTCACGGCATCGCGTCGCGGCTCTCTGCAAAGCTCGGCGAGGGTGTGCTCAACGGGCTCCTCACCGCACGTGTCGGCCTTGCCACCATCGAGGCTTGCCGCCCCTTGCCCTTCGTCGCCGTCCCCGCGCCCAAATTGTCCGATGTCGCCGGAGCGCTCATCCGCAAATCGGTCGCGAAGCCGAAGGGGGGTTGAGCTCAAGTTGAGCCCCGCCCATTGACCTTTGCGCCTTCCTCCGCGATGCAGCGCTTCAGCGGCGCGGATGGGCAAGTGAAGCTCCACCTACGCGCCCGCGCGGGCCATGCTGTTCAACTCTTTCCCTTTCCTCCTCGTCTTCCTGCCGGCCGCGCTCCTGATCCAGGGGCTCGCAGAGCGTTTCGCACCTCGGCTTCGGCTGCGGGTCCTGCTCGCGCTTTCGCTCGTCTTCTACGGATATTGGGATTGGCGCTTCGTGCCGCTCATCGTGGCGTCGATCCTCGGCAATTGGATCGTCGCGCGAATTTTCGGCAAGCGGCGCCCCGCCTTTGTCCTCCCGCTTGCCATCGCCGCAAATCTCCTGGTGCTCGGCGTTTTCAAATATTCCGGGTTCTTCGCCAGCATCGCCAACGCCTTGGGCGGGCTCGACCTGCCGGAACCGCGTTTCGCGCTACCGCTCGGTATTTCGTTCTTCACCTTTCATCACGTGATGTATCTCGCCGATCTTCGGGCCGGCGTTGCGCCGCTCTACGGACTCACCCGCTATGGCCTTTACATCGCCTTTTTCCCGCAAGTGCTCTCGGGACCTCTGGTGCGCTGGTCGGAGGTCATGCATCAATTCGAGGTGCGCGCCTTCGGCGCGGGCTGGCAGGAGCGCTTCGGCCGCGGCCTGATCCTCATCGCGTTCGGCCTTGCAAAGAAAACCATCCTGGGAGATGGGCTTGCGAATTACGCAAACCCCATCTTCAGCCTCGCGGCCGAGCACGCCCCTCTCACGGTGATGCAGGCCTGGGAAGGCGTGCTCGCCTTCACCCTGCAGATCTACTTCGACTTCTCGGGCTACACCGACATGGCGCTCGGCATCGCGTTGTTGTTCGGCATCAGCCTGCCACAGAACTTCAACGTGCCCTATCGCGCCACGAGCCTTGCCGATTTCTGGCGGCGCTGGCATATGACGCTCTCGCGCTTTCTGCGCGATTATCTCTACATTCCGCTCGGTGGAAATCGCCACGGCCTTGCGCGCCAGCTAGTCGCGCTGCTCGCAACCATGGCGCTCGGCGGGCTTTGGCATGGCGCAGCGCTCACCTTCGTCGCTTGGGGCGTGGCGCATGGGCTGGGCCTTTGCGCCGGCGTCATTTGGCGCAAGATCGGGTTTCGCATGCCGGCGGTGATCGGCTGGAGTTCAACGCTGCTTTTCGTCGTGCTCGCCTGGGTCTTGTTTCGAGCCCCAAGCTTCGATGTGGCGCAACGCCTCTATTTGACGCTTGCTGGGGCAGGCCCCTTGGGCGCCGCGCTCAAGTGGCGGCTTCTTCTTCCCGCCGCGATTTTCGCGATGGTCGGGCCGACCGCTTACGACATCGCCATGAAAGCCCGCCCGTCGAAAGGCCTCGGCCTGGCGCTCGCCTTCGCGTTCGTTCTCCTGCTCCTCGAGCTTGGCAACGAGCAGAACTACGAATTCATCTATTTTCAGTTCTGACACACGAAGGAGGCAGGCTGCGCGGGCGAAGGGGCGGCCGGAATGCCCCAATCGCCCTTCAGTCAAGCGCCACGACCCCCGACGCTACGCGATCCCGAGCCTTTACGCGAAACACGCGGCCGATCAATACCTCCGATAAGTCATTGTGGAGTCACGCGGAGCACTCTATAAGCGCGGCGGTTTCAGGGGCTGTCCTCGACAGCGGATGTCATGGGTTGCGCATGCGCGAAGCGGTCATCGACGAGTACAAACCTTCAGACAAGGAAGCCTTCATGAATGAGCGGCAGCGGGAGTATTTCCGCCGCAAATTGTGGAGGTGGCGAGACGAAATTCTGCGGGAAAGCCGCGAAACGCTTCAGCAATTGCAGTCCGAACGCGAGCATCTGCCCGATCTCGCGGACCGGGCCTCCACCGAGACCGATCGCTCGATCGAGCTTCGGGCACGCGACCGACAGCGCAAGCTCATATCGAAGATCGACGCGGCGCTCGCACGAATCGATGAGGGAACCTACGGCTATTGCGAGGAGACCGGCGAGCCGATCTCGCTCAAGCGCCTCGAGGCCCGGCCGATCGCCACGCTCTCGATCGAGGCGCAGGAGCGCCATGAGCGCTCCGAACGCGTGCACCGGGACGATTGAGCCTCAACGGTTTTTTCTACTCCCATTGTCACGCGGCAGAAGAGATTGCCCGGGTGAAACCACCGCGGTAGAAAAATTTTTGATGGCTCGGCAAGAGGGTTTTGATTTTCTCGTTGAGCTCTCAAATGCTGAAGTGAGCTCGCGTTTCCCCGATAAGCTCAGCGCGCTTCCTGTTGAGCCATTCCGGACCCCACTTGTCTCCCGGTCAATCCAGCCTCGAATTGAAGTCGCGCTACGGCAACAGGTGGCGTTTGCGCGTTCGTCGAGGAAACACGGGACAAGAGCCGCAATTCGCAAGCTCGCGAATAGAGCCAACTCTCACCCTTCCATCGCACCGGGCTTCCATGACTGTCTGTGATTTGCCTACAGAAAGGCTCGGGCGGCGTCAGGTATCCAAGCGAGGTCGCGGCCAAGACAGCTGCGAAAAGGTTGAACCAATTGCCCAACGGATTGCGGCTACTGCACGTGGAGGCAACGGCCCAAGCAGCCGCTGATCCCATTCCCACCGCAACGGCAAGGCGAGGTCCAAGGTCGGGATCAGGATATTGGGAAAAGCCAACTACGAAGCCTAAGCAAGCGATCAGGGCGGCAATCGAAGCAGCGAGGATTCCGAGAACCATCCCGATGGTCCTCGCTACAGGGGTCGAAAGATACTTTCCTTCGAGGTTGCTCTTTTTTGAACGCCTGTCGTGTGCCTGATCGCCAAGAGCGTGCCGACAATCCCAACGAGAAGACTAAGGCTGGCTATCGGGTAAACCATTCGATGATCATTGGCCAAGAAAGCTACAAGGAGGCCGATTCCAATAGCGATCGCCAAGGTGTAACCCCACACCTGCGTGATCCACACTCCACGTTGAGTCTTCGGATAAATGCGCGCGACTACTTTCAAGCCAGCGCCGATGGCGTCGGCAAATCCGTGGGCGGGCCCGGTATGTGAGTAGAGCATCGGCTTTCCTCGCCTGATTCGCCAGCTCAGTTGATAGCTTGCTGACAACAGTCCTCTGAAAGTGGTCGTTTCGTGTCAACTAGGCAAGCCCCGTATGTGCCATTAAGACGGACTGCGTCTGCTCTCATCCGCGGCACCCTCATGCTGCGATCTTTCAATTTCAAGGGCTTAAATGCAACCTCCTATGTCTCCGCCGCTCGGCGGAATCAAGGTCCTCGACCTCTCGCGTGTGCTCGCCGGGCCCTGGTGCGCGCAAACGCTCGCCGATCTTGGCGCGGACGTGTGGAAAGTCGAGGAACCGAAGCGCGGCGACGATACGCGCGGCTGGATGCCTCCCGAGATCGGGGGTGAATCGACCTATTACATGTC
>JAFBAS010000135.1 GCA_019247605.1 Hyphomicrobiales bacterium | reverse complement strand
CGGAAGCGCGAATCCCTGCATCATCCACGGCCCGAAGCTCGTCTTTTTCGGCAGGCCGGTGGTCTTGTCCTTGCGTCCGAGAATGGGCGGCGCGAGATGGAAGCTATAGCGAAGCTTCTCGCCTTCGAAGCTTGCTTCGACCTGCTTCTGGAAGGCGCCCGAGGTGAAAAGACGCGCCACCTCGTACTCGTCTTTGTAGGCGAGGAGCTTGAAGTAGTAGCGCGCGACGGCTTCGGCGAGAGCCGTCGCGCCGGGGAGCGCGCACGCCTCGACTGTGCGCACCTTCTCGACGAGTTCGCGATAGCGGCGGCCATAGGCGGCGTTTTGATAATCGGTCAAGAATTCGACGCGCCTTTCAATGACCTCGTCGAGCGATTGCGAGAGCTTGCGATCCTCCGTCGGCTTGGTCGCGGCGGCAACGATGCCTTCGACCGAAGAGGGGTCATGCGCGGTGCGGCGACCCCAGCGGAACGCAGCGACGTTCATCTTCACCGCTTCGCCATTGAGCTCGATCGCGTGCTCGAGCGCCTCGGCCGAAAGCGGCACGGCGCCTTTCTGATAGGCAAAGCCGAGCATGAACATGTTGGCGGCGATCGAATTGCCGAGAAGCGTCGTGGCGATGGTGCTCGCATCGACGAAGCTAACCTGATCCGAGCCGGCTGCCGTGAGAATGGCGCGCTTGATGCGCGCTGTGGGGAGCGAGAAATCGGCGTTGCGCGTGAAATCGCCGGGCAGGAACTCGGCGGTGTTGACGATGAGACGCGTCGCGCCGCTGCGAACCGCGGCAAGCACCTTCTTGGTGCCGGTGACCACGAGATCGCAGCCGAGGACGAGATCGGCGTCACCGGCGGCGACCCGGATCGCGTGAATGTCCTCCTGGCGCCTCGCAAGGCGCACATGGCTGTAGACGGCACCGCCCTTCTGGGCGAGGCCGGCCATGTCGATCATGCCGCATCCCTTGTTCTCGAGATGGGCGGCCATGCCGAGGATCGCGCCGACCGTGACCACGCCCGTCCCGCCGACGCCCGTGACGATAATCGAATAGGTCTGCTTGGCGAAATCGGGCAGGGCGGGAGCAGGAAGCTCGAAGCTGTCCGTCTCGGTATCCATGGCGATGACGGGCTTTGCCTTCCTCGGTCTTGCGCCCTGGACGGTCACGAAGGATGGGCAGAAGCCGTTGATGCAGGAGAAATCCTTGTTGCAATTCGATTGGTCGATCTGGCGCTTGCGGCCGAACTCCGTCTCGAGCGGTTGCACGCTCACGCAGTTCGAGGCGATGCCGCAATCCCCGCATCCTTCGCAGACGAGCTCGTTGATGATGACGCGCTTGTCGGGATCGGGGAACTCGCGGCGCTTTCGCCGGCGCCTCTTTTCGGCGGCGCAAGTCTGATCATAGATCAGCACGCTGACACCCGGCGTGGCCCGAAGCTCGCGCTGCACGCCATCGAGCTCGTCGCGATGATGGAAGCTGGCGCGCTGCGGCCAGAGCATCTCCGGCCCGTATTTCCCAGGCTCGTCGCTCACGATCGCGATGCGCTCGACGCCCTCGGCGCGCACCTGCTGGGCAATCTGCTCGACTTTGAGCCCGCCTTCATGGCGCTGGCCGCCGGTCATCGCGACCGCGTCGTTGAAGAGGATTTTGTAGGTGATGTTCGTCTTCGTATCGACGGCCCAGCGCAGCGCCAGAATGCCCGAATGGTTGTAGGTGCCGTCGCCCAGATTTTGGAAGACGTGATCGCGCTTCGAGAACGGTGCTTCTCCCACCCAGTTTGCGCCTTCGCCGCCCATCTGGGTCGAGGTCTCGGTGGCGCGATCCATCCACACGGCCATGTAATGGCAACCGATGCCCGCATAGGCGCGTGAACCTTCCGGCAGCTTGGTCGAGGTGTTGTGCGGGCAGCCCGAGCAGAAATAGGGCGTGCGTACCGCTACGTCCTGCGCGTCGGCGAGCATCGCCTGGGCCTGCTTCAGGCGAGCCACCTTAGCCTCGATCTCGTCGCTGCGGCGGTAGCGCAACACGCGCTCGCCGATCGCGATGGCGATATCGTTCGGATCGAGCGCGCCCTTCACGGGGAAGAGCCAATCACCGCGCTCGTCTCGCTTGCCGACGCAGATCGGTTGGTTGGGCGTGCCGTAGAGTTCCTCGCGAAGTTGCACCTCGATGAGGGAGCGCTTCTCCTCGACCACGATGATCATCTCGAGGCCGGCCGCGAACTCCATAAGGGTCTTCTTGCTGAGCGGCCAGGGACAGCCGACCTTGAGGAGCCTGATTCCGAGATCATTGGCGCGCACTTCGTCGATGCCGAGATCGTCGAAAGCCTGTCTCACATCGAGATAGCTTTTGCCGGTCGTGACGATGCCGAGCCTCGCATTCGGGCCGCCCGACGTGATCACCCGATTGATCTTGTTGACCTCGACAAAAGCGAGCATCGCGTCGCGCTTATGCTCTTGAAGGCGCTCTTCCTGGGCCAGGATCGGATCGATCGGCCGGATGTTGAGACCGCCCGGCGGCATCACGAAGTCCTGCGGCGTGATGATCTTCACGCGCTCGAGCGAGCCGTCGGCCGAGGCCGTCGATTCGATGTTGTCCTTGACCAGCTTGAGGCCGACCCAGCTTCCGCAGAAGCGGCTCATCGCATAGCCGAGAAGCCCATAGTCCAGGATCTCCTGCACGCCTGCCGGGTGAAGGATCGGGATCATCACATCGACGAAGTGGAACTCGCTTTGATGCGCAGTGGTCGAGGATTCAGCGGTATGATCATCGCCCATGAGCGCGAGCACGCCGCCATGTTTTGAAGTGCCCGCGAGATTGGCGTGTCGCAAGGCGTCGCCCGAGCGATCGACGCCCGGGCCTTTTCCGTACCAAAGCGCGAAGACGCCGTCATGGCTACCTTCGCCGCGCATCTCGGCTTGCTGCGCTCCCCAGCATGCGGTCGCGGCGAGCTCCTCGTTGAGGCCCGGCTTGAAGACGATGTCGTTTGCCGTGAGAAGCTTCGACGAGCGCGCAAGCTGCAGATCGAGCCCTCCAAGCGGCGAGCCGCGATAGCCGGAGATGAAGCCCGCCGTGTTCAGCCCGGCGCGCCGGTCGCGCTCCTTCTGCATAAGGAGCATGCGAAGCACCGCCTGCACGCCGTTGAGGAAGACGAATGATTTGGTCAGATCGAATTTATCGTCGAGGCTGACGTGATACTTGGTTTGGCTCACGACGTTCTCCCGGCCGCAGCATCAAGATCCTGCGCGCGGCCCATGCGCCCGGCGGCATCGCATAACAATCGAGACAAGATAATGCCTCTTCACGGGCGGGAATAGGTCAAGGATGCTGACATAATCGCTTGGAAGCGTCAATTCGTTCGAGGCTCGCCAAGAGCGCAGTCGACATCGAGCTCTCCTCGGGCGTTTTCAATTGGACCACGATCACCGCCCCGCGATGGCGAGCATATGTCCGCCGTCGACGACGATCGTCGCGCCGGTGATGAAGCTTCCGGCGCGAGAGGCGAGGAGGAGAAGCGCACCGTCGAGCTCGCCTTCCTGCCCGAAGCGTCCCATTGGGACGGCGCGCGACATCGCCTCGCCTTGAGGAGACGCGAGATAATCGGCGTTGATCTCGGTCGAAAAATAGCCCGGTGCGATGGCGTTGACGCGCACGCCCTTCGGCGCGAGCTCGAGCGCCATGGCGCGCGTCGCCTGCAGGACGGCCGCCTTCGAAACCGCATAGGCGAGGTTGCCTTTCTGCACGCCGAAGGAGAGGATCGACGCGATATTTACGATTGCGCCGCCCCCTGATGCGACCATGCGCCGAGCCGCCTCTTGCGCGGTAGCCACCACGGCATCGAGGTTGATGTCGAGCGTTTGTCGCCAGGTCTCCTCGCGCATGCCGAGGAAGGATTGCGGCGTCGCCACGCCCGCATTGTTGACGAGCACGGTGACCGGGCCGAACCTCGCCTGCGCCGCATCGAACGCGCGCGCGATCTCGTCACGGTTGACGACATCGGCGGCGATGGGGAGCGCTTGGCCGCCTGCCGCTTCGATTTCGGCTGAAAGCTTATCGAGCCTCTCCTTGCGCCGCGCGACGAGGACGACGCGTGCGCCGTTTTCCGCGAGCACGCGCGCGAACCGGCGCCCCAGCCCCGAGGAGGCGCCGGTGACGAGCGCCACGGCGCCGGTGAGATCGAAAAGGGAGGAGGCGGTCATGAGGTGCCCGTAGGTGAGTTGCGTCTCACGCCTTGTGCGGGCGCGCTCGATCCGTCAAGGCGCTTCGGAAGGTCACGACAGCGCAAGATAGCGCGCGCGCAAGCTCTCATCGGCCAAGAAAGTAGACATCGGCCCGATATGGCGCACGACGCCGCGCTCCAGCAGCACCACGCCATCCGCGATCGCGGAAAGGAAATTGAGGTTCTGCTCGGAGACGATCATGGTGAGCTTCTCGCGCTTCAGCTCGAGCAAGGCTCGCGCCATCTCCTCGATGATCACGGGCGCGAGCCCCTCCGAAGGCTCGTCGACGAGGATGAGGCGGGGGTTCCCCATGAGGGTGCGCGCGATGGTGAGCATCTGCTGTTCCCCGCCCGAGAGATGGCCCGCCAAGCGATGCAGCGAGCGTCCAAGGTTCGGGAAAAGCGCAACGAGGCGCTCGACGCTCCATGGCTCGCGCCCCCCGGTGACCGGCCTCGCGCCGACCGCGAGGTTCTCTGCGACGGTCAGCTCGGTGAAGATGCGCCGATCCTCGGGCACGAAGCCCACGCCCATCCTCGCGATGTGGAACGCCTCGAGCCTCGTGATGTCCTTTCCTTCGAAGACGATGTGGCCGCCGGAGGCGGGAACCAGCCCCATGATGGCCTTGAGCGTCGTCGATTTTCCCGCTCCGTTGCGTCCGGCGAGCGCGACGATCTCGCCGGACCTCGCCTCGAAAGAGACGCCGTGCAGGATTTTGGCGCGCCCGTAATGAACATCGAGCGTCTCGACGGAAAGCATTGGCGCTTGCGTCATCGGACCGTTCCGGAAGCAAGCCCGGCGCCCAGATAGACGGCGCGCACGATGGGATCGGCCTTGATCTTGTCCGGCGGACCTTCCGCGAGAACAGAGCCGCGATCGAGGACAATAATGCGGTCCGCATGGGCGAAGACGACGTCCATGTCGTGCTCGGTGAAGAGCACCGCGATGCCGTCACGCTTCGCCAGGCTCGCCGCGAGCGCCATGAGCTGCACGCGCTCGCCCGGCGCCATGCCGGCGGTCGGCTCGTCCATGAGGAGGAGCTTCGGTGAGCCCGCAAGCGCGATGGCAAGCTCGATCCGCTTCAGATCCCCGTAAGCCAGAATGGCGCAAGGACGGTCGGCCTCGAACCGCATGCCGACGCGATCCAAAACAGCGTCGGCCTCGGCACGGAAAGCCGCGCTCATGCGGCCGAAGACGCGGCCGACCCGCCCCGCTTTGGCGTTGAGCGCAAGCTGCACGTTCTCGCGCACCGTCATCGAGGCGAAGGCAGCAGTGATCTGGAACGTGCGCCCGACGCCGCGCCGCCACAGGCGTCGAGGCGTCATTCCGGTCACATCCGCTCCTTCGAGCCGCGCGCATCCGGCATCGGGCTTAAGCTGCCCACCGATCATGTTGAAGCAGGTGGTCTTGCCGGCACCGTTCGGCCCGATGAGGGCGACCGCCTCTCCCGCGGCGACGGAAAGATTGACGCCGCGCACGGCTTCGACGCCTTGGAAGCGCTTCACCAGGCCCTCGGCCTCGAGCACCTTTTCGATCATGCGGGCAGCGCCGGGTTGCGCGCTTTCCTGAACCAGGTGCCGAAGAGGCCCATGATGCCGGAAGGCGCGACGAGCACGAGCGCGAGGATCACGAAGCCGAGGATCGCGCGCCAAAAGGCGACGCTCGCCATGAGCTCGGCCTCGAGCCCCCCGAAGGCAAACGCTCCGACGATCGGGCCGGTGAGCGAGCCGATGCCGCCCAAGAGCACCATGATCAAGCCATCGACGGATTTGTCGATGGCGAGGTAGGTCGGAAAGACAGAGCCTTTGGCAAACGCATAAAGGCCGCCGGCAATCCCCGCAAAACCTGCTGCGATCACGAAGCCCGCCCATTGCGTGGCGCGCACATCGATGCCCGAAGCCTCGGCGCGTCGTGGCGCGTCGCGCGCGGCGCGAAACGCATAGCCGAAGGGGGAAAAGGCGGCCACCCGCAAGGCCGCGAGCGTTGCCACGGTGACGACGAGCGTGAGGAGGAGAAAGGCGCCTCGCGAGGCGACAGAAGCCGCGGGCCATACCCCGAGAAGCCCATTGTCTCCGCCTGTGACCTCGACCCATTGAAAGGAGGCGGCCCAGGCGATCTGCGCGACGGCGAGCGAGAGCATGGCGAGATAAACGCCCGAGAGCCGCACGCAAAGCCAGCCGGCAAGAAGGCCCGCGAGAGCCGCGGCGAAAGGCGCGGCGAGGAGGCAGGCCGCCATGGGCCATTGCAAGACCTTCAAGGCGAGGGCCGCGCCATAGGCGCCGATGCCGAAAAAGGCGGCGTGACCGAAAGACGCCATCCCGCCAAGCCCCATGAGGAAATGCAGCGAGGCGGCGAACACTGCGAGGATCAAGAGCTCGGCAATGAGGCCAATTGCGTAATCCCCGGCGAAGAGCGGCATCGAGGCGATGACCAGGATGGTGAAGCCGAAAAGAACGCGCGCGGTCACGGAGAGCGGTCGCAAGACCCTGTCCCCGGCGGGCGAACGCTGCCTCTCGCTCGCGGCGACCCGCCCGAAGAGGCCGTACGGCCTCACGGCGAGAACGACGCCCATGACGAGGAAGATGAGCACGAGGGTGACCTTTGGCAGGAAGAGGATGCCGAAGGCTTGAATGATGCCGACGAGCACCGCGGCAATGTAGGCGCCGAAGAGACTGCCGAGGCCACCGACGACCACGACGACGAAAGCCTCGACGACAACCGACACATCCATGTTGAGGTTCACGGCCTCGCGCGGAAGCTGAAGCGCGCCGCCAAGTCCGGCGAGCGCCGCGCCCAAAAAGAAGACGCTCGAGAACAAGCGCCTTTCATCGACGCCGAGCGCTGCGACCATCTCGCGATCTTGCGTCGCGGCGCGCACGAGGAGACCAAAGCGCGTGCGTCGAAAGAGAAGCCACAGCGCCGTGAGCAACAAGGGACCGACCGCGATGAGGAAAAGCTCGTAGACGGGGAAGCGGCTTGCGAAGATGGTTACGAAGCCGGTGAGCCCCGGCGCGCGCGGGCCGAGCAGATCCTCGGGGCCCCAGACCGCCAGCGTCACGTCCTGCACGATGAGAACGACGCCGAAGGTGGCGAGCAGCGGGTAGAGCTCCGGTGCCCGACGCAAACGGCGCAAAATGAGCATCTCGATTAAGACGCCGATGATGCCGACGAGCAAGGCCGCGCCGAACACACCGCCCCAGAAGCCGAAGGCGCCGAAGCTCGCGAGATGCCGCGTGAGGCTCCAGCCGATATACGCGCCGAGCATGTAAAGGGAGCCATGGGCGAAGTTCACGACCCGCGTGACGCCGAAGATGATCGAAAGGCCCGCAGCGACGAGAAAAAGCGAAGAGGCGCTCGCGAGGCCGTTGAGCGCCTGTATGAGGAGGGTATCGGGGGTGAGAGCGGTCACGACGGATCAGGAGGAGAGGGCGCCGGGAAAACGATAGAACGAGCGCTCGTCGAGGAGAAGGTCCCCGATTCCGACGACCCTTTCGATGAGTCGCAAACCAGGAGCAGCAAAATACGGCGAAGGCGTCTCAGCCCGCGGGGCGCAATATCTTCACCTCGGAATCTGGCGGCAGATATTTGGCGCCGTCGCGGTAGCTCCAATCCGACATGACTCCAAGCCCATTCTTCAGGGCAATCTTGCCGACGAATGCGCCCATCGTGCTTTGATGGTCGATGGCGCGAAATTCGATCGGACCGAACACGCTCATGCGCTTGAGGCCTTCGAGCGTCGACATGAGCTTCTCGTTGTCCGTCGAGCCGGCCTTGGAGAGCGCGTCGGCGATCGAATTCACCGTTTCGTATCCGACGACCGAGCCGAGCTTCGGCATCTCGTTGTATTTCGACTTGTAGGCGTCGCGGAAGGCGACATGTTCAGGCGTGTTGAGATCGCCATAAGGATATCCGGTGACGATCCAGCCGACCGGCGCCTCGGCCCCGAGAGGGTCGACATATTCGGGTTCGCCGGTGAGCATGCTCACCACGGAACGGCCCTCGAAGAGGCCACGCGTCGTGCCCTGGCGCACGAAATTCGTGAGATCGCCGCCGAAGGTCACGTTGAAGATCGCATCCGGCTTGCCCGCCTCGAGCGCCTGGATCGTGGCACCGGCGTCGATCTTGCCGAGCGCGGGATATTGCTCGGCCACGAACTCGACATCGGGCTTGGCCTTCTTAAGCAGATCCTTGAACCATTTATTCGCCGATTGCCCATATTCGTAATTAGGCGCGACGAGCGCCCATCTCTTGGCGGGAAGCTTCGCGGCCTCCTCGACGAGCATGGCCGCTTGCATATAGGTCGAGGGGCGAAGCCTGAAGGTGTAGCGGTTGCCTTTTCCCCAAACGAGCGCGTCGCTCAAAGGCTCGGAAGCCAGGTACAGCCTCTTCCTCTGGTTTGCGACATCGGCGAGTGCAAGCCCGATATTCGAGAGGAAGCCGCCGGCGAGGACGTCCACCTTCTCCGCATCCAAGAGGTCGCCCGCGTAGCGCACGGCGTCCTCCGGCTTTCCGCCGTCGTCGCGAAAGACAGTCTCGATCTTGCGTCCCTTGACGCCACCGGCCGCGTTCACCTTCTCCTGTGCCAGCTCCCAGCCTTGGCGATACGGCTTGAGGAAGGCGGGCTGGGCCGTGTAGCTGTTCACCTCTCCGATCTTGATGGCGTCGTCGGCGCGCAAGACCGCGGGGCTACCGATGGCGGCAAAACTCGTGGCTCCGGCAACAAAGCTGCGGCGATCGAGGATGGTCATGCGCGTCCCCATTTCCTGGCGGAGGTCAGTTGGCCTTGCCTGTAAGGCTATTCGCTTCGAGCGCTGGCGCGCAAGAGCCGTCGGAATTTGCGTGCGCACATCATTTCACGGCTTGGTTCTGAGCGCCGCCGCCGCCACTGCGGAGCCCGCGACGACGGCAGCGAGCGCGAGCGCCGAGAGTGCGAGGAAGGGCACCGCGAAGCTCGTGGCGCCCGCGCGGCTCGCTTCCGCGGTTGCGACGCCGAAGATCAGGATCGGCACCATGAGGGGCACCACGAGGATCGAGAGCAGCATGCCGCCGCGCCGCAAGCTCGCCGTGAGCGCCGCGCCGATCGCGCCAGTGAAGGTGAGGGCGATCGTGCCGGGCACGAGGCTGACCGCGGTGCCGAGAAGGGCGAGCGGCTCGACGCCGAGCATCAGGCCGAAGAGGGGCGCCGCGACCGCCAAAGGAAGGCCGCTCGCGAGCCAATGCGCCACGCCTTTTGCCGCGACGATGGCCTCGAGGGGGACGGCGCTCATGCGCATGAGCTCGAGCGAGCCATCCTCCTCATCGGCCTGAAACAGGCGGTCGAGCCCGATCAGTGTCGCAAGTAGCGCCCCGATCCACAACACAGCGGGCCCGATCCGCGACAAGAGGTTGAGATCGGGCCCGACCGCGAAGGGCAGGATGGCAACGAGCGCGAGATAAAACACGACACCGAGGCTGAAGCCGCCGCCGATCCGCGTCGCGAGCTTGAGGTCTCGTGCGATGAGGGCGATAAGCGCGCGCCTCATTCAGCGCCGATCCTGATTTCGGTCGCTTCGATACCGAGCGCCTCATGGGTTGCCGCGACGATGAGCCCTCCCGCGGCGAGGTGGTCGCCCATGAGCCCCGTGAGAAGCGTGCGCGAGGCGCTGTCCAGCGCGGCGGTCGGCTCGTCGAGGAGCCACAAGGGCCGGCGCGACACGAGAAGGCGCGCGAGCGCGACGCGCCTTCGCTGCCCCGCCGAGAGATAAGCGCAAGGCAGCTCGAGCACATGGCCGAGGCCGAGCGCGGCGAGCGCGGCTTTCGGGGCGAGCCAAGGTGAGCCGAGCATCGCCTGAGAGAAGCTCAGATTTTCCGACACGAGAAGTTGCGATTTGAGCCCGTCGCGATGACCGACGAAATGGGCTTCCTCGGCAAGCTCGGTTTCCTCACCGCCTGCGTCCAGGAGGCGAGCCTGGCCGGAAAGCGGCTTGAGCAGTCCGGCGAGAATGGACAGGAGGCTCGTCTTGCCGGCCCCGTTCGGGCCCGTCAGCAGCACGGCCGCTCCGCTCTCGGCCGCAAATCCCATCCCGGAGAAGAGCACGCGACCGCCTCGCTCGCAGGCAAGCTCTGAAACGATGAGGCGCAAGCGACCCTCCGCGACTTCCGGCGGACAATCACCGGTCGGGCATTTGAAGGGAAGCTACCCTCATGGCCCCTTGTGCGCGATCTGGACAGCCTCGCGCCGGCCCTTTATACGCGCTCCTTCTGCTCGCGGCGATGCCGCGTGGCCGCCCAGGTAGCTCAGTTGGTAGAGCACGTGACTGAAAATCACGGTGTCGGTGGTTCGATTCCGCCCCTGGGCACCATTCATTTTCAAGCACTTACCTTCCATGACGATCAGGCCTCGCTACCATTGATGTTACCGCGCTCATTCGCGGTTCCGACGCCCTTGCATGATCATCGTGGAGACGGGGCAAATTTGCTTTCCTCTCCTATCGCTCCCACACTCGCCTCGCACGCGATCCCAAGGGAGGAGCAAAATGCGCAAAGTGGCGCTTCTCGTGGTCACTTCGTTCGGCTTGGCGGGCTGCGCCGATTCGGTGTTCTCGCCGGATTGGAGCCGCCGCACGGAGCCTCAGTTTTCAAGCTTGCCACCAGCGCCCCAGGCAAGCGAGGGGCAGGCCAGGTGGCACTACGGTATCGACCCCACCACATGCACTCGCCGATACGCGTGGCTCACTTGCTGAGCCACCGAGGATTTCAATGAGCGAACCGAAGCTTTACTACGCACCAGGAGCCTGTTCGCTCGCCGTGCACATCGCGCTCGAGGAGGTGGGGGAAAGATTCGAGCTTTCGCGCGTCGATCTGGCAGCCGGTCAGCAGAACAGCGCCGAGTATCTGCGCGTGAATTCGAAGGCGCGCGTGCCCGCGCTCACCGATGGCGACTGGGTGCTGACCGAGGCTCCCGCGATATTGCGCTACATCGCGGCGCGCCATCCTTCGGCGGGTCTTTGGCCGTGGGATCCGCGCGAGGAGGCACGCTGCGCCGAATGGCTCAACTGGCTCTCCTCGACGATCCACATCGCCTTTGCGCATGTGCGACGCGCATCGCGCTATGCGACCGACCCTCGGGCCATCGAGGACGTTGCCGCCACGGCGAAAAGGACATGCCGCGAGCTGTGGCGGGCAGTGGACGCGAAAATCGGCGTGGGGCCGTGGGCTCTGGGCGAACGCTACAGCGTCGTCGACCCGTATTTGGTGGTTTTTTGGACATGGGGGCGCGGGCCGGCGCTCGGCTTCGACATGGCGCAGGATTTTCCCCATTGGACCGCGCACGCCGTGCGCCTCGCGGCCAGACCCGCGGTGCAGCGAGCCTTTGCGCGCGAGGGTTTGCCGCTGCCGGTTTGACGATCGGCAGAAGACGAAGCGCGGCGCTCGCAACTCGCGGCAGCGGCCGCGAGATTATCCGAGCGCCGCAATCACCTCGCTTGCCTTCGTCACCGCGGCGACGTTCTGCATGGCATACTCGATCGAGGCGCGGTGCCAGTCAGCGTTCATCGTCGAGCAGCAATCCTCGGGAACGACCACGAAATAGCCCTTGTCGGCCGCCGTTCGGGCCGTGTGCTCGATCGACATGTTCGTCCAGGCGCCGGTGTCGATGATGGTATCGCGCCCACCCGCCCGCAGCACGGTCTCGAGCTTGCTGCCTTCGAAGGCGCTCATGCGCATCTTCTCGACGATGTAATCGCCCGGTTGTGGCTCGAGGCCAGCGACGGGCGCCGCCCCCCAGCCTCCTCGCACCATCGCTTTCTGGTCGACGACCCCTTCGAACAAGGGCGCATTGAGCGTAAGGCCGGGCGCGCCGGCCTCGACGATGAACCAGACATGGATCACCATGACGCCGCGCGCGCGGCAGGCTTCGGCCAGGCGGCGGATGTTCTCGATCACGTTCTGCTCGCGCGCATGTTGCGGCGAGCCTGAGGCGGCGAAGGCGCCACCTTCCATCACCACGTCGTTCTGCATGTCCTGGATGATCAGCGCGCAGCGCGAAGGATCGATCCGCAACTGCCCTTTCGGGCTCGCGCGCTCGGGCGAGGTGGTCGCGGACGGCCCGCTGCTCGCGCGCCCCTTGGAACGCATGAAGGGCTCGATGCGCGGTCCGACCTTCGTCTTCATTGCGTAGAGCGAGGTGGTGGCGCACATGAAGAGCGTGTGCCAGTCTCCCTTTCCCCAGTGCAGATTGGCGACGAGCTCGGGAACCTTGATCTTCCCGAGCAGCGCGCCGGAGCGCGAATAGACCCAGACGCCACCGGGCGCCGTGACCCAGATATTCCCGGCACTGTCGCATTTCATGCCGTCCGGCAGGCCGGCCTCGAGTTCCGACCGGATGCCCGAGGCGAAAATCCGATCGGGACCCAGCGTTCCGTCCGGTCTGACGTCGAAGACGCGGATCAGGGCGCGCCCCGTGTCGTTGACATAGAGCTGGCGCTCGTCCGGCGAGAAGCACAGCCCATTCGGCTGCTCGAAGAGATTGCGGTCCACCAGAAGCTGCGGCTCGCCGCCACCCGGCGGCACACGATACACGCCCTGGAAGCCGAGCTGGCGAGGCCGCTCGACCCCGTAAACCGGCATGCGCCCATACCAGGGATCGGAGAAGTAGATCGAGCCGTCGGAGTGCACGCAGACGTCGTTGGGGCTGTTCAGCTCTTTGCCCTCGAAGTGCGAGGCGATGATCTCGCGCCGGCCCTCACGTTCGCGCACGAGGCTCGATGTGGCGTGCTCGCAGACGATGAGTGCGAGGTCGGCATCGTAAGTCATGCCGTTGCATTTGTTAGAAGGGCGCATGACCTCACGCACCCCGCTGCGCTCGTCGTAACGGCGCCTCACATCGGCGGGCATGTCGGAGAAGAGCAGATATTCGTCGCGCGGATGCCAGATCGGCCCCTCGGTGAAGGTGAAGCCGCCGGCCAGCCGCCCGACGGAAGCGCCAAGGTCGATCAACTCCGAGAATTCGCGTCGCAGCGCTGAATGGCTCATTGCATCCTCTCTTCGTCAGGCCGGGAACCATTGCCGTCGCGGCAAGGATTGCACGACAGGACCCGGGACGGCGTCGTGCAAGCGGCCGACCACTTGGCCTGCCTCGATGAGCGCCGGACGATCATGGACCGGCAGCACGAAGCGGGAGCTCGCGACCACTTTCTTGATCGCGGCTTTTTCCTGACGCTTCGTCGTGCCGTGGTTTCCGGTCACGCGCGGCTCCATATCGCTGATCTCCCGGAAGGGATCGACAAGCTGATCGTTGATGTCGTAGATCACGTCGCCACAGATCGTCGCCGTCCCCTCATTGGTCTTGACGATGACGTTCATCGAGCCCTCGGTATGGCCGCCCGCGGCCTCGCAGAGGAGGCCCGGCATCAGTTCGGTCGGCCCGGAAATCTCCAAATCGAGGAAGCGCAGGGCGCTCTTGGTGTGCAGGCGATCGATGAGGTGCTTGATGTCGACGGCTGGGTATTGCGGGTGCATCAGTCCGGACACCGAATACTCGAGTTCGCGCCGATTGATCACGACACTGGTGTTCATCGGGAAGAGATCGTCCTTGCCGGCGTGGTCGATATGCAGATGCGTGTGGAGGACGTAGCGGATATCGGGAAGTCTCAACCCGTGCTTCTTCAGCTGATTCTCGATCATGTTCTCGTAGGATTGCATGCCGCGCATTCCCAGCGTCTCCATGATCTGATTGGAGCGATAGCCCGTATCGACCAGGACCGGCCAGGTCCCGCCGAGGATGAGAAAGCCGAGGGTCGGAACGCGGCGCGTGCGGCCGCAATCGCGTCCAAGCACGAGGAAGCTCGATTCGAGTTCGATGTCGCCATAGTCCAGGATCTTGATTTCGAGGGCCATGCGTTCCTCCTGCCCGGGTCACGTTTCCTGTTCAGCTGAGTTTGTAGATCCTCGCTGCATTGTCGTGCAGCACCGCGCGCGCGACCTCGTTTCCCATAGGCTCGAGCGCGGTCCGGTACGCCGCAACAAGGTCCTCGTAACTCGACCAAAGTTTCTCGATCGGGAAATTCGATCCGAAGAGACAACGCGACGGGCCGAACATGCCGATGGTGTCGCGCAGCATGGCCGCGATATGGGCGGCATCGTTGCGGTGGAGGAAAGTGCCGAGCCCGGAGAGCTTCGTCATCACGTTTGGGCACTTAGCAAGCCGCTGCATCCCGGTTCGCCACCGCGCCCATCCCTCGGCGGAAACGTCTTCGAGCATCCCGGCATGCTGAAGGATGAATGTCACCGACGGTGCGCTCGCCGCGAGTTCCGCCGCGCCTTGCATCTGCTCTGCGAAGACCTGGAGCTCGAAGAGCCAGCCGTAATCGGCGAGCCGGTTCACATTGCGCCGGAGCGTCGCGTCGCGGGCAAGGTCGGGCGCGGCCGCAAAGCGGTATTGCGGATTCTCATGCCAATGCAGCTGCATGCGCAAGCCGCGCATCGAGCGATATGGCGTGAGGCGATCGAGCTGCGGGCGAACATCCTCGGCAAGAAAGTCCGCGTAGCCGGTGATCCCCTGCGGAAAGCCGGTCTCGTCCGCGACGCTCTGCACATAACGGACTTCTTCCTCGAAGGCCTCTTTGCGCCAATTGGCCTGGACGTAGACGGATCGCGCCACGTTGGAGCCGGAAATGTCGGCGAGATACTCCTCGATCGGATAGTCGCGCCTGATTGGTTCGTAGGGCCCGAAAATGCGTGGCTGCATCGGCCCCTCTAGCCACGGAAGATCGGCGCGTCGCCAGATGTGATGATGAGCGTCGACGATCATCGTCATGCGGCTTTCTCGCGCGCGAGATCGAGGACGTGATCGCAAATGCTGGCGAGCGACCCCCCATCACCCAATCGATCGAGGAAAGGCCGCGCCGCGACGAGGCCTGCCGTGCGCGGCTCGAAGCGCGGATCGGCCGCAAGCGGCGTGAGCCACACGAGGCGCCAAGCGAGACGCGAGAGACGCGCAACCGCCTCTGCCATTTCGCTCGGATCGCCGAATTCGAGGCCGTCCGAGAGCAGGACGACCGCCGCTCCGCGCGCGAGCGCGGCAAAGCGTGGGATCGCAAGAAAGGCGCTGAGCGCGTCTCCAATGCGCGTCCCGCCATCCCAATCGGCGACGAGCATGGAGGCGGCGCCGAGCGCCTGCTCTTTCTGGCGCAGGCGCAGCGCCCGGGTGATGCGCGTGAGCCTCGTGCCCATCGTGAAGGTCTCGACCCAGTCCGCGCCGCGCGTCAGCGCATGGGCAAAGGCAAGATGCGTCTGGGTGCGCTCTTTCATCGAACCCGAGACGTCGATGATGAGGACGATCCGGCGCTGGCGCGACCGGCGCTTGCGTCGACGAAGCTTCACGAACTCCCCGGCGTTGCGCATGGCGTCGCGGAACATGCGCCGCGCATCGGTGGCGGCTCCGCCGCGCGCGCCGCGCCATCGATAACCGCGTCGGCGCGGCGCGCGCCGCGGCAACGCGCGCGTGAAACGGCGAAGGAGCTGTGTTTCGTCACCGAGCGCGAAACGGCGCGCCGCAAGCCTTTCGGCGCGGGTCGCCTTCTCGCCCGATTCACGGCTCTCGTCACCGAAGATCGGCTCCGGGCCGGCCGAGAGATCATCGGCTGCGCGCAAAGGCTCGTCCGAGGTCGGCTGTGCTTCCAATGGCGGTGGAGACACGCCGAGGAAATGCTGGTCGAACAGCGCGTCGAATTCGGAGAGGCGCTCCGGCGGCGGCGCCAAGGTGGCGTGGGCAGCGCGGCGCATGTCGTTCATCCCCCGCGGTCCGAGAAGCTCGATCGCGGCGAGCCAACTCATGCTTTGCTCGGGCGCAACCGCAAATCCGGCGCGTCGCAGCAGGGCCGTGAAGCCAAGAAAATGCGCGATGGTGCCCGTGGCGTCCATCACGCTCCAGCCTCAGCCAGGATGGTGTCGATGCGCGGCGCAAGATAGGCGAGGTCATCCTCGTCCTTGAGCACGACGCCGAGCGAACGTCGAAAGGCTTCGGGCCAACGTGCGCCTTGTTCATTGAGCAGCGTCGCGGCCTCAGCCCATTCGACGGCTTCCGCGATACCCGGACGTTTCGCGAGCGGCTCACGCCGCAAGTGCCCAACCGCCGCCACCACCGCACGCGCCGCCTTCTCGGCCACGCCCGAGGCGCGCATCATGATGATGCGCATCTCGCGCTCGGCGGAGGGATATTCGATCCAGTGATAGACGCAGCGACGGCGCAGTGCTTCGTGCAGCTCGCGCGTCCGATTCGAGGTGAGGATCACGACGGGGCGCTCATAGGCTCGAATGGCGCCGCGCTCGGGTATCGAAATCTGGAAATCCGACAGGAATTCCAGCATGAAGGCCTCGAACTCATGATCCGACCGATCGATTTCGTCGATCAGCAGCACATTCTCCTCGGGGTGTCGAAGGCAAGCCAGCATCGGCCGCTCGATCAGGAACTCGTCGCGATAGATGTCGACCGGGCCTGATTTCGCATTTTCCTGGCGTAGCGCCAGCATCTGCCGCGGAAAATTCCACTCATAGAGCGCGGCAGCCGCGTCGATACCCTCATAGCATTGCAGGCGCAGGAGCTTGCGGCCGAGCACGGCTGCGATCGCTTTGGCGGCCTCCGTCTTGCCGACCCCCGGCGCACCTTCGAGCAGGAGCGGCTTGCCGAGGGCGAGCGCCAGATAGGCGGCAGTGGAGAGCCCTTCATCGGCGAGATAGTAGGCGGCACGAAGCGCGTCCTCGAGCTCGCGAGGGCTGCCGATCCCGACGATGCGACGGCGTACCTCCACGATCGATCACCAGGCGCGCGAGGCCGCCACGGAGCGGCCGCGCTCGCGCAACGCTCGCAGGACCCTTTCTGGCGTGATCGGCAGCTCGTCGATGCGCACGCCGACCGCGTTGAAAATCGCGTTGGCGATCGCCGGGAGAGAAGGATTGGCGCACATCTCGCCCGGACCTTTCGCACCGAATGGGCCATCGGCGGCCGGACGCTCGAGCACGATGATGTCGTGCGGGCAGATGTCGCCGGGCCCCGGCATCAGATATTCGTTGAAGTCCCGAGGTCCTTCGCGCGTATCGGGGTAGTAAGGCTCCGGCGTCTCATACAGAGCATGGCTCATGCCCATCCATGAACCGCCGACGAGCTGCTGCTCGACAAGCTTTGGGTTGATCGCGCGCCCGAGCTCATAGGCGCTCGTCATCTTCAGCACCGTGACGTCACCGGTCTCGTCATCGACCTCCACATCGACGATCTGGCAGGCATGGGCATAGCAGGTGGCCGGCGACATCTCGCCGGTCTCCGGATCGACATCCGACAGCGGAACGAGAAATATACCCCGGCCCGAAATCGTCTTGCCCTGGCGGAATTGCGCCGCGATGGCGACATCGCGAACCGAGATCGAACGATGCGGCGCGCCCTTCACATGGATCGCGCCACGGCCGTCGGTCTCGAGATCGCCGGGGTCCACCTCGAGCTCCTCGGCGGCAGCCTCCATCATCACGCCACGCGCCTCACGCGCGGCGGCCATCACGGCATTGCCGACCCGGTGCGTGCCGCGCGACGCGAAGGAGCCCATGCAGTGGGGCCCGGTGTCGGAATCGGCAGTGTCGACATAAACGTCCTCGATCGGAACGCCGAGCGTCTCCGCGCAGATCTGTCGGGTCACCGATTTCATGCCCTGCCCGAGGTCGATCGAGGACAGCGAGACCGTGAATTTGCCAGTCGGGTTCGAATGCACGAGCGCTTGGCTCGGATCGCCGCCGAGATTCATGCCGATCGGATAGTTGATGGTCGCCACGCCGCGACCGCGATGCTTGGCCATGATCAGCGCCTCCGCGTGCCAAAAATGGAAGAGAAGCGCCGCACGCCGTGCGTCGATCCCGAGGGCGGAGCGCCGGCAGGTGAGGGAACGTCGCGCGGAGGGGACGGCGGCGGCTTGGCATCGACCTGCGGGCGGTCATAAGCAACGCGTTGGGGTGTGCTTGCCGGTGAACGGGGCGTCCCGGCGGGCGCCGGCGCGCGTGAGCGATCGGCGACGACTTCCGGGCGCGCCTCGCCACCACCCTTGCGCGACGACATTCTGCGGAATTCCTCGCGCAAGGGCCATTGAGCCTTTTCGGCCGCGACCTGCGCGCATTCGATGAGCGCGCAATTCTTGGCCACGCGCCGATGCGCTTTCATATCGCCGTCGCGATAAGCGTTGAGCATCCGGAACTCGAGCGGATCCATGCCGATCGCCACGGCGCCCTTGTCCATTTGACATTCGAGCGCGAAGTCTAGCGCCGTGACGCCGAAGCCGCGCATCGCGGTGGCGGGCGTGCGATTGGTGAAGACGCAATACACGTCCGCGTGGACATTGGGGATCGTGTAGGGTCCCGGGATGTGAGCGACGCATTTGACGACGGCGTAGCTCGAGAGCCGCGTATAGGCGCCGGAGTCGAAATACGCCCGCACCTTGCGCGCGACGATGCGGCCATCGCGCATCAGCCCGTCCTTGATGTAGATGCGCTCTGCGCCGCGCGGCGAGCCGAACTGCATCTCCTCGTGCCGGCTCAACCGGTAGCGCACCGGCGCGCCGGTGAGACGAGCGGCCAAGATGGCGAGCGGCTCGGTCAGCGTGTCCACCTTTCCGCCGAAGCCGCCGCCGACAGTGCCCCCGACGAAGTGCAGCTGGTTCGACGGCATGGCATTGATCTTGGCTGAAGTGTCGAGCGAGAAGAACAACGCCTGCGTCGAGGTGTAGACCGTGAACCGACCATTCGTATCCGGCACCGCGATCGAGCCGTTGGTCTCGGTCGGGGCGTGCTCGATAGGCGACATCTGGTAACGCTCCTCGAGCACCATGTCGGCCTTTGCGAAAGCCGCCTCCACATCGCCGAAACGCAGCTTTTGATGATCGTATTTGCCGTGGTAGTCGAAGGTATTCTTCGGATAGGCAGGGTTGACCGGCACCGCGCCGGGCTTCAGCGCCTCCTCCACATCGAATACGGCCGGCAGCGAGTCATAGGAGATGCGGACAAGCTCGAGGGCTTCGCGCGCCGCGCGCTCGCTGGTCGCGACGACGGCGAGAATAGGCTCGCCCTTGTAGCGCACGGTATCGGTTGCGAGCGACGGCTCATCGTCCTTGCCGAACTGGATGAGGCTCAACAGCGTGTTCAGATTGACCGGAACATCCGCGCCCCGAATGATGCGCTTCACGCCTGGCGCGCGGGAAGCCGCGGCGTCATCGATCGAGCGAATCCGCGCATGCGCATGCGGACTGCGCAAGACTTTCAGGTGCAGCAGATTGGCGAAGCGGTGGTCGTCGTAATAGGCTGAAGTCCCGGTGACGTGGCCCAGTATGTCCTGACGCTGTGTCGGGCGACCGACTTCCCTCAAATCATCGTCGCGCTCATCGGCGAATATATCCTTGCGCATCTCCAACATGGCGGCTCCTCTCAGGCGCTACGGCGGGCGCCCTTGCGGGCGGCGTCGAGTATTGCGGCGATGATCGGTTCGTAGCCTGTGCAGCGGCAGATATTGCCGCAAATGGCATCGACGACGTCTTCCCGTGTCGGATTCGGGTTGCGGTCGAGAAGCGCTTTGGCGGCCATCAGCATGCCGGGCGTGCAATAGCCGCATTGGGCCGCGAAGTGCTCCATGAACGCGCTTTGCAACGGGTGCAGATCGGCGCCGCGCCGCAAGCCGGCAACGGTCTCGACCGAATTGCCGGAGCAGCTTTCGGCCAAGGTCACGCAGGACAGTCGCGGATTACCGCCGACCAGCACCGTGCAGGTTCCGCAAGTACCTTGCCAGCAACCGCCTTTGACCGTGAGGTCGCCAAAGGATTCGCGCAGAACATCGAGCAGATTGGCCCCGTCGTCGGCGAACGCGGCAACTTCCTCCCCATTGAGACGGAGCTGGATCGGCGTCTTCATCGGCACCTCACACCTGATCCACGCCGAGCAGCAGCCGGCGCAGATGGACCGGCAGTATTTCGCGTCGCCACCAGGCGCTGGCGATGGCGTCGTCGCGTGGCGAGGTCCCATCCGCGGCAACGGCGAGAGCCGGAGCGATCCCAGCCGCGTCGAGCGCACGGCCCTCGAGGGCGCGCTCCGCCGCTTTGGCGCGAAGGGGCGTGTGGCCCATGGCGCCATAGGCGATCCGCGCGCCCGCAATCCGGGCGTTCGTCAGCGGCAAAAGGGCTGCGATCGAGAGCACCGACAGCCCCTTGGGGTGGACGCGGGTGACCGTCGCAAATCGAAACGTTTCGCCGGGAGGACGCCTGAAGGCAATTTTCGACACCAGGGACGCGCCTCGCTCGCGGCCAGCGAGAAGCTCATCTAGCGGCAATTCGCGCTGACCGTAGCCGCCCGCCAGCGTCACCGTCGCATCGAGCGCGAGCAGCGCCACCGCAAAATCCCCATAGGGGCTTGGCGCGAAGAGGTTGCCTCCCACGGTCGCTGCCTCGCGCACCGCAGGACCCCCGACGGCGCGCGCCACCCGATGCAGGAACGAGAGCTCGCGCTCGGCAAGGATCGCTGCCATGGTCGCTCCCGCGCCGAGCTCGACGCGGGCGGAAGAGACCGCGACGTGGACGAATGCCGGATCGGTCGATCGAACGATCGTCTCGATCGACGGATCAGCTTCGTTGACCGCGCGCATGAGGAGTGTGCCGCCCGCAAGAAACCGCGCCCCTCGTTCGGTCGAGACCGCGCTCGCGGCATCTGCCAGACGGGCGAAGGTTTTGACCGCGACGGTCATGGCGCTTTTTCCACGGCCAAAGTCGCAAGCTTTGCGCGCACTGCGGCAAAGCCTGCATCGTAGATGTCTTCGCTGACCATCCTCGTCATCTCGGCTTCCTCTCCTTTTCGCGTCGAAAACGAGCAGCGCCACTCCCAAAAGGTCAGATCGCCATCGGTGACCGGAGCAAGGCGGACATGTGCGACGTAGTTGAACAAAGGAACGGGCGTCTCCAGGAGACAATAGGAAAAGGCTTGTTCGAGATCGGAGAGCGTCAGCAGGCGTTCGCGCAGCTCGGAGCCGTCACGCAGAAAGAAGCGCCTCACGCAGCCGAGCCTGTCGGCGCTTTGGCCGCGCTCGATGGTGCTTTTGGCGACTGCGGGATGCCAGCGGTCATGGCCGTTGAAATCCCGCAGCAACGCCCAAACGCGGTCGGTCGGCGCGTGGACAATCGTCGAGCGCACGATCCGAATCACGTGCTCAGCCCCCGAATTGGCGCTTGAGCGCGTCAAAGCCGCCTTGAAAAACGCCACCGCCGATCGACGAGATGAGCTCGGCCTCGCGCTCCGACGGACAATCGAACTCCGCCGTCCATTCGGCGAAGGTCCTTTCGCCATCGGTGATCGGCGTGAGACGAAGCGTCGCCACGTAGTTGTCGACCCCCATTGGCGATTCAAGGATCGAATAGGTGCAAAACAGCTCGAAGTCCGAGAGACCGAGGAGCCTCTCGCGGATACGATCGCCATTGCGAAGGCGAAAATCGCGCACGCAACCGACCCTGTCCGGCGCCTCGCCATTCTCGATACGGCTCTCCGCGATTCCCGGATGCCATGAAGGCAGGCCGTTGAAGTCGCGCACCCGAGCCCATACGCGGTCGGAGCGGCCGTTGATGACGCTCGAGACATAAACGCGGGCCATCTGCTTCTCCCTTCCACCGCGGTTTTCCGCCCTGACTAGCCGCCCGCCGACCTTCCGCCTGGGGGCGCCTTCTTCGGCTTCGCATCCTTGCCGATGGCTTGCATGTCGCGTGCTTCGCGAATGAGACCCGGCAGCCGCGAGAGGCTCCCGCCTTCGATGCCGATTTCGGCGAGGATCTGATCGATCATCGGCGCCTGCACGCGGTAGCGCAGCGCCGAATCGATCACCTCGTCGGTGGCACTGCGGCCGCCGGCACCGCCTCCGCCACCCCCGCCATTGAGGCCGTCGACGTGCAAGATCCGGATGCCCTCGATCTTCTCCATCGGCTTCACGCTTTCGCGCACGATCCCCTCGATGCGCTCGAGCAGCCTGCGGCGGAAGAGCGAGGCGCGCGCTGCGTCGGAAAGCACGTTCTCCGCTTCGTTGAGAAGCCGTTGCGCCTCGGCTTCGACCGCGGCTCGAACCTTTTCGGCGTCCGCCGCGATGCGCACCTCTTGCGCCTCCTTTTCCGCAATCAAGACTTCGACCGCGCGGCGACGTTCCGCCGTCTCGCTCTCGCGGACCGTCTTGACCCGCTCCTCGGCTTGAACGGCCGCGGCTCGCGCCGTCTCGGCTTCGGTCTGCGCTGCCGATTGCTCGAGCGACTTGCGATGCACCTTGATGGCACTCTCCATGCGCGCGGTCTCGACCGCGGTCTCACGACCGATCTCGAGCTGGCGCACCTCGCGGTCGCGGATTATGCGCGCCTCGTCGAGCCCGCGCTCAGAGGCGATGCGAGCGCGCTCGACCTCCTCGCGCGAAGCAATCTCGGCCTCCTGCAGCGCCTGGGCACGGGAGATCTCGGATTGCTCCACCGCGCGCCGGCGTTCGAGCCGGGCGAGCTCGAGCACCTGCTCGCGCGCGACATCAGCGCGTTCGACCTGCTGGGTCGCGGCGATATTGGCTTCCTTGACCTGACGCTCGGCGTCGGACCGTTCCACAAGCTTGGCGGCAACCCCGATCGACCGATCGTGATCGGCGATCTCCAGCAGCTTGCGGCGCTCGATGTCGAGCGTTTCCCGGGTTTTCGAAGACGAGATCCGTTCCCGCTCGAGCGTCAGCTCGCTTGCGATGCGCGCCGTCTCCACGGCTTCGCGCCGCTTGATATCGGCGCCCTCGATCGCTGCCTCGCGCGCGATTTCACGATTGCGCGTCTCTTCCTCCGAGACGATGCGCTCGACCGCGATCCTTTTTTCCCGGGCGATGCGCGACGCCGCGACAGCCTCGTGTGCCGCGATCTCCGCTTCCTCGATCGAACGAGTGCGCCCGATCTCAAGAGCTCGGACACGCTCCTCCTGCTGGATGCGCGCGGCGGCGGTCACTTCCCGTGCCGCGATGTCCGTCTCCTCGAGCGCGCGCGTGCGTTCGATCTCGAGCGTCCTCACGGCGAGCTCGGAAGCGATGCGGTCTGAGGCCAGCGCCTTCTCGCGTGCGATGCGCGCGGCCTCGGTTGCCTTGGCAGCGGCGATCTCTTCCTCGTCGATAGCGCGCGTGCGGGTGATCTCGCGGCGCCGGATCTCCTCTTCGAGCGCGATGCGCTCGTCGGTGACGACCCGTTCTTGTGCGATGCGCGCGCGCTCGGTGATCTCGCGGGCCGCGATCTCGGCCTGCTCGAGGTTGCGCGTGCGTTCGATCTCGAGGCGGCGGTTGTCCTCGTCTCGCGCGATGCGGGCCGCGGTCACCGCGAGTTCCTGAGCGATGCGCGCCTTCTCGGTCTCCTCGCGCGCCGCGATCTCGGCCTGCTCGACACTGCGCGCGCGCTCGATCTCGCGCCGCTGATCCTCTTCCTGGCGAGCGATGCGCGCATCCGTAATCACGCCTTGCTGGGCGATGCGAGCGCGCTCGACGCGTTCGCGCGCGGCAATCTCCGCTTCGTCGATCAGGCGGCCACGCTCGATCTCGCGCTGCCTTACGTCACGCTCTGAAGCAATGCGCGCTTCGGCAAGGGCGCGTTCATGCGCGATGCGGGTCTTCTCGACCTCCTCGCGGGCGGAAATCTGCGCCTGCTCGGCTTCGGTATCGCGCAGCGAACGCTCTCGCGTAAGCTCGGCGCGCTGCACCGCGCGCCGCATCTCGATATCGCGTTCCTGATTGAGGCGTGCGGTTTCGCTCTCGCGATCGATCTCGAGCGCCTGCTTCTCGGCTTCGAGATTGCGGCTGCGGATCAGGATCATCGAATCCTGCTCGATGTCGTTGCGCAGCTTCCGGCGCGCTTCGATATCCTCGATGAGCTTGGTGAGGCCTTCGGCATCGAAGCGGTTCGATGGATTGAAGAATTCGAGATCGGTCTGGTCGAGATCGGTGATCGCCACCGATTCAAGCTCGAGGCCGTTCTGTGCGAGGCCCTCGAGCGCCGATTCCTTGACGCGAGCCACGTATTCGCCGCGCCGCTCGTGCATCTCCACCATCGTCATTTCGGAGGCGACCGAGCGCAACGCGGAAACGAACTTGCCGGATAATAATGCGTCGAGCTCGGCGACATTGGTGGTGCGTCGACCGAGTGTCGCGGCCGCTATCGTCACGGCCTCCCGCGTCGGCGGCACCCGGACGTAGAACTCCGAATCGATATCGACGCGCATGCGGTCCTTGGTGATGAGCGCGTCACCCTGATTGCGAACGACCCGCATGCGCAGGACGTTCATGTTGACGGGGGTTACCTCGTGAATGAACGGGAGCACGAAGGCTCCACTGTTGATCACGACCTTTTCGCCGAACAGACCCGTGCGCACGAAGGAAAGCTCCTTCGAGGAGCGGTGATAGAGCCAATTGACGACGTAGACGATGATGGCGATGGCGACGATCGCGACGATGAGCCAGATGATCAGGTTACCGAGGATGGCGACAGACATCTTACTTCCTCCCGCCCGCCGACTTCAGCTTCGTCGCGAGCTTCTTCTTGGCCTTGCTTCCAATTGTAATCGTCTTGAACTTGGCAACCTGTTCGACAACGGCGCGCTCGACGGGCAAGCGCTCCATCGACGATGCCCCATAGAAACCGTGGCAGTGGCGAGCCCGCGCGAGGACATAGGCAGCATCGCTCGGCTCGGCGATCGGCCCTCCATGGGCGAGGACCAGAACGTCGTGCTTTATCGCGAGTGCCGCCTCCGCCATCGCGTCGACGAGGGAAGGACAATCCTCCAGCCGGATTGATGTGCCGGCGCCAATGGAGCCGCCGACCGTCAGGCCGAAATGGCAGACCACGATGTCGGCGCCGGCCCGCGCCATGGCCGCGGCTTGCGACGGTTCGAAAACGTAGGGCGTCGTCAGCAGGTCACGCTCGCGGGCCTTCGCGATCATCTCGACCTCGCGCGCATAGCCCATGCCCGTCTCCTCGAGTCCGGCGCGAAAGCGGCCGTCGATGAGCCCCACCGTGGGGAAATTCTGCACGCCGCTGAAGCCGAGACTTGCGACTTGATCGAGGAATACATCCATCTTGCGGAATGGATCGGTCCCGCACACGCCGGCGAGCACTGGCGTGCGAGAGATGACGGGGAGCACCTCGCGCGCCATGTCCAGCACGATGCTGTTGGCGTCCCCATAAGGCATCATGCCAGCGAGCGAGCCTCGGCCGGCCATTCGATAGCGCCCGGAATTGTAGATGACGATGAGATCGGCGCCGCCCTGCTCCTCGCCCTTTGCCGAGATGCCGGTGCCGGCGCCGGCGCCGACGATCGGCTCGCCCCGTGCCTTCATCGCCTGGAGCCGGGCGAGTATGTCGGAGCGCGGAATACCGGGCATGGCGCTATCCCTTTGCCCGCCGGCGGGTACGGCCGCCGCCGATCAGCCGATGGAATTCAGCAGCGATTTCTTCCGAAAACTGCGGGTCGTTGATGTGCGCACGCAGCCTTATGAGGCGGCGGGAAGCGGTTTGCCGTACGGTTGCTTCAAGCGAGCGGAACAGCTCCTCGTCGGCATTCGGATCCGAGAAGGCGCGGCCTGGCGCATCCAACGCTGAGACCCCGCCTTCCGGCAGGAAGAAGCGCACAGGACCCTCCATCAGATTGAGCCGCTCGCCGATCCATCGACCGATCCTGGCATTCTCTTCCGGTGTCGTGCGCATCAGCGTCACGCTTGGATTATGGCGGTGCAGTGTGCGGCCTCGATAGCGCTCCGGCACGCTGTCCATCGGCCCGAAATTCACCATGTCGAGGGCACCGCACGAGCCGATATAGGGGATCCTGGTGCGCGCGATCGCTCCAAACCGGTCTT
>JAFBAS010000157.1 GCA_019247605.1 Hyphomicrobiales bacterium | reverse complement strand
GCGCCGAGACTGGTTCGTCCGCCACCAGGATGTCGGGCGCGGCCGCGAAGGCGCGCGCGATCGCGACGCGCTGCTTCTGGCCGCCCGAGAGGCGCGCCGGGCGCACGCGCATGAGGCTCGGCGCAAGACGCACCATCTCGAAGAGCTCGGCGACACGCGATTGCGTCTCCTTGCCGCCGCGCGTGACCTTGAATTTCTTGAGCGCACGCGCGATCGGAAACCCCGCGCTATGGGAGGGATTCAGCGTCGCGTCAGGGTTCTGGAACACCATCTGCACCGCCGAGAGCTGCTCGCTCGTGCGCTCGCTCGCCGTGGTGTTGGCGAGGTCGGAGCCAAGCACCACGAGCTTGCCGCTCGTCGCGTCCTGAAGCCCCGCGAGAATGCGCGCGAAGGTCGACTTTCCCGAGCCCGATTCCCCGACGATCGCGACGATCTCGCTTTTCTTCGCCGCGAAATTGAGGTCCTCATTGGCGCTGAGCTCGGCGCGGCGCTGCGCGCCGAAGAAGGAGCCGCCGAGGCGATAAATCTTGGAAAGTCCTTTCGCCTCGAGCACGAGCTCGGCGCTCGGCTCGGCCGGCGCGACGATCTCTTGCGCGGCCGGCTCGAACAACGGCGATTCGCGGTGGCGGAAACAGCGCACGCGGTGGTTCGGGCCGATGTCCTCGACAGGAACCGTGTGGTTGCAAAGTCCCGGCGTGAAGCCGACGCAGCGCGGCGAGAACGGGCAGCCGGGAGGCCGGTCGCGCAGCGAGGAGGGCTGGCCGGGGATCGGCATGAACGAGGTCGTGTGCTTGTCGCCATCGAGACGCGGCACGCAAGCCATCAGGCGGCGTGTGTAGGGATGGCGCGGCTGGGCGAACAAGGCCTCGACCGGCGCCTCTTCCACGAGATCGCCGAGATACATCACGCCGACGCGATCGCACACTTGCGCCACCACACCGACATTGTGGGTGATGTAGATGAGCGAGGTGCCATATTTCTCGCGAAGCTCGTCGACGAGGTCGAGCACCGCCGCCTCGACAGTTACGTCGAGCCCGGTGGTCGGCTCGTCGAGGAGGAGAAGGCGCGGATTGGCGAGCAGCGCCATGGCGATCACGACGCGCTGCTTCTGTCCGCCGGAAAGCTGGTGTGGAAAGCGCTCCATCACGCTCGCGGGGTCGGGCAGATGCACATCCGTGAGCATGCGCTCGGCGAGGCGCTTCGCCTCCGCACGCGACACGCCCGGGCGTAGCATCGGGACCTCGAGGAGCTGGCGCCCGACCTTGAGTGTCGGGTTGAGGGCGGCGTTCGGGTCCTGGTAGACCATGGCGATGCCGCCGCTGCGCACGGCGCGCAGCTCGGCGGGGGATGCCCTGGAAATCTCCTTCCCCTCGAACATCACGCGACCAGTCGCCGCCCCACTCGCACCGAGATGGCCCATGATCGCCATCAACAGCGTCGATTTTCCGCATCCCGATTCACCGACGATGCCGAGGCTCTCGCCCGGCGCGACCTCGAAGGAAAGATCGGGAATCGCGGTCACGCTCCCGGAAGAGGAGCGGTACTCCACCTTCAGATTCTCGACGCGCAGGATCGGAGCTGTCATGCGAGCCTCAGTCGGTGAGGGAAAGCTCACGCACGCCATCGGCCACGAGGTTGAAGCCGAGCACGAGCGATACGATCGCGATGGCCGGGAAAAGCGACATGTGCGGATGCACGGAAATCAACGTCGTCCCTTCCTTCACCATCGTCCCCCAATCCGGATCAGGTGGCGGCAGGCCGAGGCCGAGAAAGCCGAGAATGCCGATGGTGATGATGGTGTAGCCGACGCGCAGGCAGAAATCGGTGATCAAGGGGCCGCGGCAATTCGGCAGGAGCTCGACCGCCATGACGTAAAAATCGCTCTCCTTGCGCAATTGCGCCGCGGCCACATAGTCGAGATGGCGCTGCTCGAGAGTGAGGCCGCGCACGATGCGCCCGATGCCCGGGCCCGCGGTCAGGATCACGGCGAGCACGATGTTCCAGAAGGAAGGCCCGATCTGCGAGATGAGGATTACGTAAAGGATGATGATCGGGAAGGCGAGGATGATGTCGGAGAGGCGGCTCACGACGAGATCGACCTTGCCGCCATAATATCCGGCGAGAAGGCCGAGCGGCATTCCGACCAGATAGGCGCAGATCGCCGCGAAGGGCGCGACCATGAGCACCGTGCGTGCGCCGAAGATGAGGCGCGCCAGAATATCGCGTCCCTTGATGTCGACACCGAGCCAATGCTTCGCGGATGGCACGGGATTTCCAAGGGAGAGGAAGTCCTGCCGGTTCGGATCGTCGAGCGGCAGGAACGGCGCGAGCGCGGCGAGCACGACCCAGATGCCGATGAGCGTGAGTCCCACCATGGCGATGCGTGACGTCGGCAGACGCCGCAACAGGCTCGGCGGCTTTCGGTCGATCGCGGCGACCGGTGCGCCGGGCGCCATGGGCGCGGCAAGGGAGGCCATGGAGGCGGCAACCGCATCGGGCATGATTTCCGGCGGCTCGGCAATCGCGGCAGGGCCGAGCCTCGTCGCATCGCTAGGCGCGTCGATCGACGCCATCATGCCACCCTGATCTGCGGGTTGAGGAGGGCGTAGCCGATGTCGCTCAGGAGCTGCGTCGTGGTCGCGACAGCGAGCGCAACGAGAGTTGCGGCTTCGATGAGAGCGATGTCCCCGAAGAGCGAGGCTTCGAGAAGCATGCGGCCGAAGCCCGGATAGGCGAACACCATCTCGGTGACGACGACGCCCGAAATGAGGAAGTTGATCTGCAGAAGGATCACCGTGAAAGGCGCGATCATCGCGTTGCGCACCGCGTGTTGCCAAACGACGGTCTTGAATGAGAGGCCCTTGAGCACCGCGGTGCGGATATAGGGCTTGCCCATCACCTCCGCGGTCGAGCCGCGCACCATGCGCACCACATAACCTGAGTCGTAGAGCACGAGCACGGCGACGGGCAGCACGAATTGCGAGGCGATCGACCATCCCCCGCCACCCGTCGTCAAAGGGCTCGTCCCCGGAAGGAGGTGCAGCGCCACAACGAAGATCGCGACCAGGAACACACCGGAGGCAAATTCTGGAATCGAGGTCGCGACGATGCCGAAGATCGAAATGGTTCGATCGAGGACGCTGCCTTCGCGCATGCCGGCGAGCACGCCGAAGACGAGCGAGAGCGGCACGATGAGCGCGAACGAGATGCCGGCGAGCAAGGCGGTGTTGCCGAGCCGGTTCCAGATCACATCGTTCACCGGCAGCTTGTAGAGCGGCGAATAGCCGAAATTGCCGAAATACCGGTCCCCGCGCGGGTCCTTGAAGTCGAGCTTGAGGGCAGGGTCCTGC
>JAFBAS010000062.1 GCA_019247605.1 Hyphomicrobiales bacterium | reverse complement strand
ATTCCGGATTCTCCTCCGGAATCATGCGCCGATCGATGCGCATCATCACCACGTCGGGCACGACATTCGTGTTGATGCCGCCCGAGATGAGACCGACCGTGAGTGTCGGGTGCTCGATGCCGGGGACCCTCGAGCGTGTCGCCTTGTAGCGCTCGCGTAGACCATAAAGCGCGGTGAGCAAATGCGTTGCCGCTTCGAGCGCGTCGACCCCGGTGTCGGGCCTCGCCGCATGCGCGGATTTTCCCTCGACGCGCACCTCCAGATGAAGGCAGCCATTGTGCGCGACGACGACATTGTAGGAAAAACCGGCGCTGATCACGTAGTCGGGTTTTGACAACCCCCGATCGAGGATGAAGCCCGGCCCGACGGCGCCGCCGACCTCCTCGTCATAAGTGAGATGGAGCTCGACAACGCCGTCGAATGCGATGCCGCTTTCGCGCAAGGCCATCAGCGCGAAGGCGTAAGTGGCGAAATCGGATTTCGACACCGCGACGCCCCTGCCATACATCACGCCGTCCTTGACGACCGCACCGTAAGGATCGACCGACCAGCCTTCGCCGGGCGGCACCACGTCGCCATGCGCATTGAGCGCGATCACCTTGCCGCCGGCGCCGAAGCGATGACGGATGATGAGATTCGTCGCGCTGGTCATGCCGTTCGCGCGCACGAGGTCGGCAGGAACTGGGTGACGCTCGACCGCAAATCCGAGCGCTTCGAGAAGGGCCGCGGCACGCTCCCCATGCGCTTGGCAATCGCCGGGCGGATTGTCGGAGGGCACCTTCACCAGCTCGGCTAGGAAGCGGATTTCCTCGTCGCGCTTCGCTTCCACGGCCTCGAGGATGATATCAGCTTGGCTCCGCGAGCTCGGAGAGGCTCGTGTGCTCATCTCAACTCGTACCGAGCTGGGCAATCGCGGCCTTGAGCGCGCTTCCGCTGTCGTCGGCGACAGCCGCTTTGCGCAATTCGTGGAGGCGTTGGGCGGGCTCGGGCCTTCCGGCGAGGCGGTCGACAAGAGCGATGATGCTCTCATAGTTTGCCACGCCGCGCTCATGAGTGTCGCCATACCCTTTCACGAGGCCTCGGCATTCGGCGAGCTCGACGGCAAGCGCATAATTCTTCGCGGCGATCGCGACGATGCGCTCGAGCCAGGACGTGAGACGCGCCTCTTCCTCCGCGAAACGCAAAGAGGATCGCCGCCAGGTTTTCAGGCTCGCCACGAGATAGAGCTGCAGGAAGCCACGAATCGAGGTCGTCTTCACGACCCTTCCCTTCCTGGTGGCGTTCTCGACGGCGGACCGCACGATTCCCGGACGAAGCATGAGCCGGCCGAGCCAGGCCGGCACGGATTCGGCGATCTCCTTGAGACGCGGATGCATGAATTCGGCGATCTCGACGATCTGCCCGTCACGCGCGCGTACTTCGTCGCGCACGCGCGTGAAGCGCGAGGCTCTGATCTTAAGTTCGGCGACGCGGATCGTGTCCTCGTAGGCCATGCCGAGCGCGAGCTCGCGCGCGGTCTCGGCGAGAAGCCGCCCCGAGCCGTCGCCATGGCGCCGCTCCGCATCGGCGATCGGTTTCAGGCGCAAGAGATAATCCTGCGCGTAATCGAGGTCCTGATAATCGGCGAGGCGCTCGAGCCCGGCCCGCACGATCGGGCGCACCGACGCGGGGAAGGCGCCTTCGGCGCGTGCGACGAGCGCGGCGAGCGGCGCATCCGTCGCCTCGGTCGGGCTTCCCGCCGGCGCTTGCGCCGTCGCGGAAGTGCGCGAACCCGCATCCCCGGCGGGGACCCCAGCCGCATTCCCGCTCACCGCCGCCATGCCCGCCGCGAAGCCGCGCTTGCTCGCCGCGACACCCACCCCCGCGCGGTCGATTGTCGTCTCGAAAGCCTCGCGCTCGAAAGGCAAGGTGCGCGATTGCGCGAGCGCGCCGAAGAGGACCGCGCTGATCACGCTACCGGTGCGCTCGGCGGCAGCGGCGAGATCGGCGCCGAAGAAGATTTTCGCCGAATTGCGGCAGGCTTCGAGGAGGGTCGGCGCGTCGGCGCGTCCATCCGCCATGGCGATCTTTTCCGTCATGGCGAATACGCGATGGGTGGAGGCGATGAGGGCGGTACGATCGGGCGTCACGAGACCGCGCTGCACGGCGCGGCCGGCCTCCATCAGCTCCGACGCGATGACGATGTCCACATCGCCCGGCATCGGCATGAGCGCCATCACGGGCTCCGGCGCGCCTTCAGGGAGCGCGCTCTTTGGGAAGAGCTCGACATAATAGATCGTGGCACCTGTGCGCTGTGCGACGCCCGGGACCGAGGTGAGCTGCGCCAAATAACCGGCGTGCTCGGCAAGATCGACGATCCATTCGGCGAGCACGCCGCCGCCCTCCCCTCCCATCGCCAAAATGGCGATGCGGATGGCACGCGCCTCGAGACCGGCCACGATTTCCGGATTGGCGCGATCAAGCATGGATCATGCCCGGTGACGCATCACGCGAACGCCGCTTTGCGGGCGAGTCGCCGCTGAAAGAAACCGATCACGGCGACGCGGAGCTTCGCCTTCATCTGATCCCACGCTGTCGGGTTCTCGATGATCGATGCGCGATAGAAGGACGGGCAGAGCTTCGCCGCGTGCGCCACCTCGCCGCAAAGTCCGCAACCCACGCAGCTGTCGAGCACCTTCGTCACAGGCTCTTTTCGCAACGGGTCGGGATGCGGCGCAATCGTGAGCGAAGGACATCCCGACAGGCGGATGCAGGAGTGGTCGCCCGTGCAGGTGTCAGCATCGACGCCGAAGCGCTCGCGCACGACGCGCTCACCGCGTTCCACTGCCGCGCGCATTTGCGGACGCACGCGTCGCTGTTTGTTGAGCATGCATTCGGACTGGGCGACGATCACCTTGGGGCCCCTTTCCGGGGTCGTCAGCGCTTCTTTCAGCGTGTCGCGCATTTTCGCGAGATCGTAGGTGCGCGTGATCGTGCGCGCCCATTCGACGCCGACGCCGCGCACCGCCTTCTCGATCGAGTTTTGCGTGGCGCGGATCGGGTTGTTCCAGAACGAGGACGGGATGTCCTGGCCGCCTGTCGCCGAGGTGTAGCCGTTGTCGACGACGACGATGACATTGTCGCTCTTGTTGAAGACGGCGTTGCCGACGCTCGAGGCAAGGCCGTTGTGCCAAAATCCGCCATCCCCCATGATCGAGATGACGCGCTTGTCGGCCTTGACATTGAAGGCCGATGCCCCCGCCCCGCCGAGCCCGTAGCCCATCGTCGTCGCCCCGATATTGAAGGGCGGGAAGATCGAGAAGAGATGGCAGCCGATGTCGCAGCTCACATGATGCGGGCCGAGCTCGCGCTCGACGAGCTTCATGGCGGTGAAGATCGGCCGCTCCGGGCAGCCGGTGCAGAAGGAGGGCGGGCGCGGCTGCACTTGGCCGTTCACGGCCGCCATCGCGCTTTTTCGTGAATTGTCGCCCTCGACGGGCCGCTCCTCGGGAAGCATGTCGCCGCGGTAGCGTGCGACGAAGCGCTTGAGCCCGTCGCGCACCACGGCGCCGGTGTATTCGCCGGCCATGCTGAGCATGTCCTTGCCATGCACCTTGGTCTGAATGTCGGCGCGGCGCAGGATGGTGTTCACCGCCTGCTCGATGAAATCCGGCTGACCCTCCTCGACGATGAGGATCGCCTTCTTGCCGGCACAGAATTTGACGAATTCGGCGTCGACCAAGGGGTAGGTCACGTTGAGCACGTAGATCGGCACCTTCGCCTTGCCGAAGGCGTCGGCGAGGCCGTTGACCTCGAGGCCGCGTAACGTCGTGTTGTACATGCCCCCTTGCATCACGATGCCGATATCGGCGGCTTCGCCGTCGAAGAACTCGTTGAGCTCGTTCTCGGCGATGAATTTCACCGCCGCCGGCCAGCGCTTCTCCACTTTCTCCTTCTCATGCACGTAAGTTCCGGGCGGCATGGCAATTCGCGTCACGTCGCGCACGGGACGCTCGATCGCATCTTTCAGCGTGAAGGAGGGCCGCACATTGTCCTTGGTCGTGAAGCGCCCATAGACATGGCAGGCGCGGATGCGCACTTCGAGCATCACGGGCGTGTTCGAGGCTTCCGAAAGCTCGAAGCCCTTTTCCACCATGCGCACGATGGTCGGCAGGTTCGGCCGCGGGTCGAGAAGCCATATCTGCGACTTCATCGCGAAAGGATGGCTCCTCTCCTGCATGATCGAGGAGCCTTCCCCATAATCCTCCCCGATGATGATCATGGCGCCACCTTTGACGCCGCCC
This sequence comes from Hyphomicrobiales bacterium, assembly GCA_019247605.1. GTDB lineage: Bacteria > Pseudomonadota > Alphaproteobacteria > Rhizobiales > Beijerinckiaceae > GAS188. The sequence goes on along the minus strand of JAFBAS010000062.1, from coordinate 8,784 downwards.
GAGGTGAGATTGGCGAGCGCGTCGGACGCCACATTGGTGCCGACCGGCGCCTTGAAGGTGACGGCGCCCCGCAAAGGATAATTGACGGAAGCCGCGAGCGTCGCGGCCGCCGTGGCCTCCGACGCGCTGTTCTCGAAATGCACGCCGAGATCCTCGAGAATCTCGTTCGCGTCGGCGAGCACGTCCATGAGATGCGAGATCGGCGCGCCCTGGTAACCGGCCACATAGGACACGCCCGATTCGAGGAGCGCCTTGGTGATCGCGAGGATGCCTTCGCCGCGAAATTCCTCGCCCGCGCCGAGGCGCAGCTTCTTCACTTCTTCGGCAAAGGACCGTTCGGCCATGGTCGAACCTCGAAAACGGGGCCTTCAGGAGAACAGGGCGCTCCGGATGGACTTCAAGTTCACGCGTGCGCGGCCCGAAGCGCTCATCTTAGAGCATATCGAGGTGATTTGGGAATCGCCCGGCATCAGGAACAGGTCTGCCTGAATTTCGCGTTCACTACGAAGTGACCGCCGATCAGTTGGATGTCGGTCGACCTTCCAATTTGGCGAAGGCATTCACGGCCCACGCCTCGCCCGGTTTGATAAACTCTCGCGTCACTTCGATCCATTCGGTCAAGGGTACCAGCCTGACACCACAGGGCTCGGCCCATCCTTGAGATTCGGATACGAACCGGGCTCCGTCCTGAGGACGGCGCACAATTTGCACGACATGCGTGATACCGCGTGGACGCGGGTGATTTTTGGCCCAATCACCGCCACCCTGGCGCAATCCTAATGTGGCGTAAGATGGCAAGCTTTCGAGGGTGATCTGATCCCCTCCCAATATTTTACCGAATCGCCTTTCAAGTTCCTCGATCATCCGATCCGACCAAGTTTGGATCGCCTCTACGTCCTCGCTATTGAAAAGTGTTCGATTGGCCCTTTGATTGGCTGCATTCATTCCTACGGTGAGGAGTAGCGCGACCCAACCCGAGCAATCGATGACCGGCGGATCGAGGTTAAGCCCAGCGGCCTTGGTGCCGCTTTGATAACCTACATGCCCAGCATAGCGCTCAGCGAGCTCCCACATCATGTTTCCGGAGGCCTCAAGCGCCGGTCGGCCACACATCTCTCGAACTCCACTGATTTTCGGCGCTAATATTCCTAACCTACCCCAAGACTCTGGCTAACAAGGAGCAAGGCTTCGCCGCTTTTCCCTCGGAAGTCACCTCAGCGGGGTTGTTCCGAGGCTAGGAGTTGCCTTGGCCCGGCGGCGCTATTCGCCAGCCGGCGCCACCGAAAGGTCGCGCAAGCCCGCCGCGTCGAAAGCGCGGCGAAGCGTTCCGTCGACCTTGGCCTTCTCGATGAAGCTCGTCACAAAGGCGAGCGCGGCCGGCTTGTTCTTCGGAACGGAGATCGCAACGCCGGTGATCTGATAGGCGCCGTCCAGTATCCGCGAGCCTGGCAGCGTCTTTTGCAAAGCGGGCATGGCGTCGCGGCTGAGCGCGAGTGCCTGCGCGGTCCCGGCTTGCATCATGGACATGGCGTCCGCAACGGATTTTAGCTCCACGATCTTAGCCTGCTTGAGGCTGCGCCCGGCGGCCCGGATGGTCGTCGAACCCGCGATGCCCGCGACCGTCACCTCGGGCCTGTCGACCTCGGCCTGGGCCGTGATACCGGAGGCGGCGGTGACGAGATATGTGCTCTCGATGATGAAATAGGGCGGGCTGAAATCGACCCGCTTCTTGCGTTCCTCGTCGACCGGAGTGAAGCCGATATCTATTTTCCCGGTCGTCGAGGCCTCGGTCAATTCGCCTGTCGTCGGAGCGACGAAAAGCTCGACCTCGACGCCGAGCGAGCGCGCCAGCGCCTTCGCGAGGTCGAGGCCGACGCCCTCGACCTGCCCGGTGGCATCCTTGGTCACGAACACCGGCGTCTTCGCGGGCGCATAAGCGATGCCGGCCCGCAGCTTTCCGGTGGGTATCAGTTCCTTCATCACATCATCCTCCGCCGCCATCGCGGCGCTCATCGACAACGCCAAAAGAAGCCCGAACAGGGTCAGTATTTTCAACGTGCGCTCCCTCGGCTTCCCATTCATACCCGTCAGGCGATTTTTATTGACGCCCTCTCGTAAGCTCATACGATCGGGGTCGTCGCGCTCGCCATCCGGACACCGATTCCACGACAAGGCTCATGGAGCAAGCTTCGCAAGAAAATGCCGGATCGGTCTCGCAGCCCCGCTCGCGGCCGGAAGTTACCCTTGCGGTGACGCGCGGCGCCACGCGCTGCCTGCGAGCGCTCGGTTATTCGGTGCTGTCGGAAGTGATTCTCGCATCGGGGCGGCGCGCGGACATCCTTGCGCTTGCCCCGCATGGGCGCATTCTCATCGTCGAGGTGAAATCGGGTCTCGAGGATTGGCGCACGGACGCCAAATGGACCGACTACGGTGCTTATTGCGATGCGTTCGCCTTCGCGGTTTCTCCCGACTTTCCGGCCAATGTCTTGCCGGCGGATTTCGGCCTCATCGTCGCGGACGCTTACGGCGGGGCGGTGGTTCGCGAGCCCATCGAAACGCCGCTTCAGCCCGCGCGTCGGCGCGCGGTGCTCATGCGATTCGCGGCTCTCGCAGCCGACCGGTTGCAGAACCTGGTCGATCCGATTGCGGACGAAATGCTTCGTTGAGGGATAGGCTAAAGGCCTAAGAGGTCGTAAGGCAATAGTTGACAAATGTCAATTTTATCCTTACATCATTATCGTGATCCGGTCATTCAGGAGCAGGGCGCTGAGGCGCTACTGGCTATATGGCGACTCATCTCGCATTAAGCCGGAATGGCAAGTTTGGACGCGACTCATTCTGTCACAACTCGATGTTGCGCAGCGACCGAATGAAATGGACTTATTGGGGCTTCCCTTTCATGCCCTGACGGGCGATCAGAGAGGCCGTTTTGCGGTTCTCGTTTCACGTAACTGGCGTGTGACCTTCGCCTTCGAAGGCGAGGATGCCGTTGAGATCGACATGGAGGACTACCATGGCTGAGAGCTTGCGCCATCGGGACATCGAACCTGCCCATCCTGGTGAAATTCTTCGCGAGATCGCGATTCCGGGAACGGGCAAGACTAAGGTCGAGATCGCCCGGCTTCTCGGTATATCGCGGCAATCGCTCTACGACATTCTCGGGAAGCGCCAGTCCGTCACTCCGGGCGTCGCGGTGCGGCTGGGCAAACTGTTCGGCGACGGCCCTGGCATCTGGCTTCGCATGCAGCAGGCGCACGACCTTTGGCACGCCGAGCGCGAGCTCGCTGAGGAAGTGAAGTCGATTCCGACCCTCAGAGCTGCGTGAAAGTGCCGGCGCGCCCTCAACGCGGCGCGCGCTTGGCGAGGATGCGCTGCAAAGTCCGCCGATGCATGTTGAGCCGGCGGGCCGTCTCCGAGACATTGCGGTCGCACATCTCGTAGACACGCTGAATGTGCTCCCAGCGGACGCGATCTGCCGACATCGGGTTTTCGGGAGGTGCGGCGCGCTCGCCGGCGATCGCCATGAGCGCGGCGTGGATCTCGTCGGCATCGGCGGGCTTTGCGAGGTAATCGAAGGCGCCGAGCTTCACCGCGGTCACCGCGGTCGCGATGTTGGCGTAGCCCGTCAAGATGATGCCGCGTGCGCTCGGGCGCTTTTTCTTGAGATGCGCCACCACGTCGAGGCCGTTGCCGTCCCCGAGGCGCAGATCGATCACCGCGTAGGCGGGCGGTGAAGTCTCGACACGCGCGATGCCGTCGGCAACGCTTTGTGCTGTGTCGACTTGATATCCACGCATTTCCATGGCTCGCGCGAGGCGGTTGAGGAAGGGCTGGTCGTCATCGACGATCAGCAAGCTTTTTTCCGTTTGCGCGGTCGCCTCAGCTGCCTCTGAAGAAGCCATTGTCGGTTGCATCACGTCTGACCGCCTCCGGCGGGGTAGGAATACCCATAATGTGATGTTTTTCCGATACCGGAACAAGGGGAGACGCCTCCGCCAGCGCGCCGGCGCCTGGCTTCGGGCGAGCCTCCAACACCTCGAATATATGGCGGGGCCATACGACCGTCAGCATGGCTCCGCCTTGGGGGAGGTTGGAGGCGGAAAACGTCGCGCCCGAGCGTTCGAGCAAAGTCTTGGCGATGAAGAGCCCAAGCCCGAGGCCCGATCCCGCCTCGAGCTCCTCGGGATCGGCGCCACGGGTCGTGACATAGGGCTCTCCCACACGCGAGAGAATGTCGGGCGGAAAGCCCTTGCCGTCGTCCTTGATGCGCACCGTGACGGCGGCATCGTTCCACGCCGCCTCGACGATGACGGTCTTCACGGCGAAGCCGAGCGCATTGTCGAGAAGGTTGCCGAGGCCGTAGATGACGCCGGGATTGCGCCGCGTCGACGGCTCCGGCCCCTTGCCGTCGAGCTTCGTTTCGATGCGCACATCGAAGGCCCGCTGCGGACTGATCACCTCCTCGAGGAGATGGTGCAAGGACATCAATGCCCAAGGGCCGGCGGCGGTTTGCGACAAGGTCGTGAGCTTGGCGAGAATGCCGCGGCAGCGCCGCACCTCGTCGCGCAAGAGAGCGACATCCTCGGCCATCGGTCCGTCCTTCGGCACGATGCGGTCGAGCTCCTGGGCGACGAGCGTGATCGTCGCAAGCGGCGTCCCGAGCTCATGCGCCGCGGCCGCCGCAAGGCCGTCGAGCTGAGAAAGATGCTGCTCGCGCGCCAGCACGAGCTCCGTCGCGGCGAGCGCCTGCGCGAGGTCACGGCCCTCCTTGGCGATGCGCCAGGCATACACGCCGGTGAAGCCGAGGCTCAGCATGATCGCGGTCCAAAAGCCCAGCCGGTAAAGATAGGGCAGATCGATGGGCGCATTCGCGAACCACGGCAACGGCATGTGCGATAGGGCGAGCGCGGAGACGGCGCAGCCGGCGAGCACGCCGAGGGCCAAGGTCCTTTCGGGCGCGAGCGCCATTGCCGACACCAGCACCGGCGCGACGAAAAGGATGGCGAAGGGGTTCTCGAGACCGCCTGTGAGGTAGAGCAGGCCCGCAAGTTGCAGGATGTCGGCGCCAAGGAGCAGCGCGGTGAGGCTGTCGCTGAGGCGATGGCTCATCGGAAAGTGCAAGGCGAGGCCGACATTGAGCAAGGCCGAGGCGAGAATCACGGCAAGGGCCAGCATGAGCGGCATATGAAAGCCAAGACCGAAGCAGACGACCGTCACGGCGATCGTCTGCCCAAGAATCGCGAGCCAGCGTAGCCAGACGAGGGTGCGAAGCCGCAAGCCTTGCGCTGTCGAGAGAAAGCTTATCGTGTCGTTGTCAGCCATCACCCGAGCGTCCTTCGGATCGCCGTGGAACGAGCGAAGCGGCGCGCTTCTGCGACCCGTTTCGTCTGCCTCAGCCGCTTTTGAGCTTCCTCTTCGGCGTTTCCGCAACCTCACCGCGCACGGATTGCGTATGTGCTCCAAGCTCAGGCACGGCGCCGAGCCGCCGCGGCTTGCCGTCGAAGATCGCGGCCGGCGCCGGATAGGCGATCTCACCTTGCGGCGTCGCAAGGCTGGCGCGGCGCAAATGCGCATGGCGCGACAGCTCTTCCATGCCGTTCACCTCCGCAAAGGCGATATCGGCCTTGGTGAGGCGTTCGACAAGCTCGTCATGGGTCGCCGCCGCGAACACCTCGGCCACCCTGCCATCCGTTTCCGGTCGATGGCGAACGCGCGCGAGATTGGTGGCGAAGCGTGGATCGTCGCCTAGCGAAGCTTCGCCGAGCACGCCCTTGCATAAGGACCGCCATTCGCGGTCGTTCTGGATCGAGATCAGGATCGGCTTGCCGTCCTTCGAGGTGAAGACACCGTAGGGCGAAATCGTGGGATGGCCGAGGCCGACGCGCTTCGGCGGCTTGCCCGCCTCGGCGTTGAGCAGCGGCACCGTGAGCCAATCGGCCATGACGTCGAACATCGAGATGCGGATGTCGCTCCCTTTGCCGTTCACTCCACGAGCGATCAGGGCTTCGAGGATCGCCGCGTGCGCCGTTGCGCCGGTCGCGATGTCGACGATCGAGACCCCCACGCGGCCCGGACTTTCCGGACCGCCGGTGATCGAGGTGAGACCCGTCTCGGTCTGGATGAGGAGATCGTAGGCTTTGCGCTGGGCGAGGGGGCCCGTGTCCCCATAGCCGCTGATCGAGCAGCAGATGAGCGCGGGATGGCGGGCGCGCAAGCTTTCGATCGGAAATCCAAGGCGAGCCAGCGCGCCCGGTTTGAGATTCTGCACCAGCACGTCGGCTTTCTCCATGAGGCGGCCGAGCTCGGCTCGATCCTCTTCGGCCGAAAGATCGAGCACGACGGATTCTTTGCCCCGGTTCAGCCAGACGAAATAGCTGCTTTGTCCCTTCGCGACGTCGTCATAGCCGCGTGCAAAATCACCCTCCGGCCGCTCGATCTTGAGCACGCGCGCGCCCGCATCCGCGAGGCGGCTCGTGCAATAAGGCGCGGCGACCGCCTGCTCGACGGCGACCACCAGCAAACCCTCGAGCGGACGCATGGCTCATTCTCCCAGAAAGCCGCAGGCTCAATTTCAAATCTCACGCTATACGCTTTAACGTCGATCCGTAAAAAGGCCCGGCGGCCGGGGCGGCAGCAGTGAGTTCGAGAGGCAAATCATGGCGAGCGGAGAAGTTGCCGGCAAGGTTGCGATCGTCACGGGAGGCGGGCGCGGGATCGGCCGCTCGATTGCGCTCGCGCTCGCGGAGGAGGGTGCGGCGGTTGTGGTCGTCGACATCGGGGTGGCGCTCGACGGCTCGGGCGGCGATGTCGGTCCGGCCGAGGAGGTAACCTCCGAAATCAAGGCCAGGGGCGGTCGGGCGATCGCCTCCCCCTTGTCCATCGCGGAAGCAAAGAACGCCGAAGCGATCGTCGAGGCGGCGCTTCACGCCTTCGGCCGCGTCGATATCCTCATCAACAATGCCGGCATCCTGCGCGACCGGATGTTCCACAAGATGAGCCATCTCGACTGGCTCGACGTGATCCAGGTCAACCTCAACGGCGCCTTCAACATGGCGCGCGCGGTCGCTTCACATTTTCGCGAACAGAACAGCGGCGCGATGGTCCACATGACGTCGACCTCGGGGCTTATCGGCAATTTCGGCCAGGCGAACTACATGGCCGCGAAGCTCGGGCTGCATGGCCTCTCGCGCGGCATCGCGCTCGATATGCAGCGCTACAATGTACGCTCGAATTGCATCGCGCCTTTCGCCTGGAGCCGGATGACGAGCTCGATACCGGCCGAGACCGAGGCCGAAAAGGCCCGGATCGCGCGAATCCAACAGATGACGCCCGACAAGACCGCGCCACTTGCAGTGTTCCTCGCCTCCGACAAGGCGCAAGGTATCTCGGGGCAGATCCTGTGCGTGCGCAACAACGAAATTTTCCTCTTCAGTCAGCCGCGCCCGATCCGCGCCCTGCATCGCGGCGAAGGCTGGACACCGCGGACGATAGCCGAGCAGCTCCCAGGCGCGTTCAAAGCATCGCTTGTGCCGCTCGAGCGCTCAGGCGATGTCTTCGCCTGGGATCCGGTGTGAGTTCCCAGCCCTGGCAGTCTTGTCTCGCAATGCCAGGTGAGGCCGTTGCGATTACGCTACCGCGCCCGAAGCGCGAAGTGCTTTGATCGCGGCCGCGTCCAGGCCGAGCACCTCGCGGAGAATGACGTCGGTGTGCTCGGCAAGACGCGGCGGCGCCGAGGGCTCGCGGGGCGGGGTGCCGCGAAGCGCAAGCGGGGATCGCATCAGCCTCACCTTGCCGTGGCGCGCATCGGGCACTTCCGCGACGAGGCCGCGTGCGGTCACTTCCGGCGAGGCGAAGACTTGCTTCAGGTTGCGCACTTGCCCGCAAGGCACCTTCTCGCGCTGAAGAGCCGCGATCCATTCGGCTGTCGGACGTTTGCGGAAAACTTCGATGAGCTCCGGGACGAGCACGTCGCGATTGAGGACGCGATCGCGCGAGGTCCCGAAGCGAGCGTCGGAGACCAGGTCCGGACGGTCGATGACCTTCTCGCACAAGGCTCGGAACTGGCCGTCATTGCCGATGGCGAGCACGAAATCCCCATCCGCGGTCTCGAAGAGTTGATAAGGCGCAAGTGACGGATGGGCGTTGCCGAGCCGAGGCGGCTCGTCGCCCGTGACGATATGACCGGATGCCATATTGGCGAGAAGCGCGATACCGCAATCGAGCAAAGCCATGTCGATGAGCTGGCCCTTCCCGGTGCGTCCGCGCGCGATGAGAGCCGCGAGCACGGCTTGTGCAGCGTTCATGCCGGTCACGAGATCGGTGATCGCCATGCCGTGTTTCATGGGCGCGCCGCCGGGCTCGCCGGTAATCGACATCAAGCCGCTTTCCGCCTGGATGGCGAAATCATAGCCGGGCTCGTCGGCGCGGGGGCCGGTGCGCCCGTAGCCGGAAATCGAGCAATAGATGAGCCCCGGATTGAGCGATGCGAGGTCCTCATAGCCGAGGCCGAATCGCTCGAGCGTGCCCTTCTTGTAATTTTCGACGAGCACATCGGCCTTGATGGCCATTTCGCGAACGATCCGCTGACCGTCCGGATGCTTCATGTCGATCGCGATCGAGCGTTTCGAGCGATTCGCAGACATGTAATAGGTCGATTCACCCCCGATCTCGGGAGGCATCCAGCCGCGCGTATCGTCGCCGCGCTTCGGTTCCTCGACTTTCCACACGTCCGCGCCAAGATCGGCAAGCGTCTGGGCGCACCAGGGGCCCGCCAGCACGCGCGAC
>JAFBAS010000114.1 GCA_019247605.1 Hyphomicrobiales bacterium | reverse complement strand
TTTAGGCGATTTTCACGTATTCAAAATCGCCCGGTTTGTTGTCGATGCCGACCTTGGGCGGTGCGATCCAGGACGCGAAATGGCTCGGTCGCATCTCGGCTTTCATGAGCGATTCGATGAAGGCGCCGTCGGCCGCCGACGGTAGATGATCGTCGCGCTCCTTCTCCCATTGCGCATCGCTCAAGAGCTCGCCTTTCGAGTTGGCCTTCACATCCTTGAACTCGCCGATCTGGCGGTGAAAGGCCGTATGCGGGAGGGCGAGGCGAAAGTGGACACCCGCCTTCTCGATGATCTTGTTCCAGCGCTCGACGCCTTTGGCGCAATCTTCCGTGTAATTGTCACGCAGCCGCATGTTGAGAGCCGTGAGCGCAGGTTCATCGACGAGCTTGATCGCGCCCTCGACGAGTTTGGCGACCGGGTAAGTGCCAGATGTGAGGCGGTGATCGTCCGTGATCTTGGTTTCGTGGAAACGACCCTTGAGCCCGGCATTGTAAAAATTCGCTGCGTTGGTCGAGACCTCCGAGCCGAAGAGGTCGAGCGAAAGCGAATAATGCAGGTTCATCTTCTTCTGCAACGTCGGCAGATCGACGACACCGAGCCGGCGCACCCTGTCGATGTCCGTCGGATCCTCGATCCCGGCCTCCGTCATCGCCTCGCAAGTGCGCTGGATGGTGCGGCCGACCCCGGTCTCGCCCACGAACATATGATGCGCCTCTTCCGTGAGCATGAAGCGGCAGGTGCGTGAGAGCGGATCGAAGCCCGATTGGGCGAGCGATTCGAGCTGCATCTTCCCGTCACGATCGGTGAAGAAGGTGAACATGAAGAAGGAGAGCCAGTCGGGTGTCGCCTCGTTGAAGGCGCCCAGCATGCGCGGCGCATCTTCCGAACCCGAGCGGCGTCGCAAGAGGTCGTCGGCTTCATCACGCCCGTCGCGCCCGAAATATTTGTGCAGGAGGTAGACCATCGCCCAGAGATGGCGTCCCTCTTCGACGTTCACCTGGAAAAGATTGCGCATGTCGTAAAGCGAGGGCGCGGTCTTGCCGAGATGGCGCTGCTGTTCCACCGAGGCGGGCTCGGTGTCACCTTGCACGACGATCAGGCGACGCAGCATGGCGCGATACTCGCCGGGCACCTCTTGCCAGGCGGGCTCGCCCAGATGCGCGCCGAAATTGACCTTGCGCTCCTCTTCCTTTGGCGCGAGAAGCACGCCCCAGCGATATTCGGGCATGCGGACGTAATCGAATTTCGCCCAGCCTTTCGGATCGACCGAGACTGCGGTTCGCAAGTAGACGAGCGCCTCCTGGAAGCCCTCGGGGCCCATGTCATGCCACCAATCGAGATAGCCAGGATGCCAGCGCTCGAGGGCTTTGAGCACCTGCCGATCCTCCGTGAGACCGACGTTGTTCGGGATTTGCGTCGAATAGTCGACGTTTTGGATATCGATCATTCTTCTAGCTCCTCACGTGAAGGATGAAAGGGTGAGGGCGAATAGCGAGTGGCGGGTAGCGAATAGAACTACGAGAGTTTTGTTCAGATAATCCAATTCACACATTTGACTGCGCTATTCGCTACTCGCCACTCGCTATTCGCTTCAGACTCGTGCCGGATCGAAAACCGGTTTCTGGCCGGTGCCGTAGCGTCGCAGGGCTCCTTCCTCGCCGACGGCGTTCGGGCGCTGAAAGATCCAGTTCTGCCACGCGGTCAGCCGTGCGAAGATCTTGCTTTCCATTGTTTCCGGCCCGGCGAAGCGCAGATTCGCCTCGAGCCCGGTGAGGCTGTCGGGCGAAAAGCTGCGCCGTTCCTCGAGGAAGACGCGGATCTCATCGTCCCAATCGATATCGTCGAGCGCGAAGGTGATGAGGCCGAGGTCCTGCGCCTCTTCGGCATCGATGAGCTCGCCCAGCTTTGCTCTTGCGCGCTCCACATCGGCGGGGTCGGCAAGAAATCGTGTTTGGAGCCGGGTGAGCCCATTGGACATGGGATAGCTCGCGAAGTTGCATTCAGCGAGCGCGATGCGCGCCGGCGCGCGGTTGTCGCCCTCCCGCTCGCCCACAAACATGTAGGAGCGGTCGGCCGCGAGGATGATCTCGGCGAGCGTTCCGGCAAAGCAGGAGCCCGGCTCGACAAGAGCAACGATCGTTCGCGAAGTCATGTCGAGGCGCTTCAGCACCCGCTTCCACAAAAGCCTGATCTCGCGCGCGAGCCAATGCTCGCGATGATTTTCGAGGAATGCGTCATAGGCCAACACTTTCTCGCTCGCGCCGCTTGATTTGAACAAGATCGCGGCGATCTCGAATTCATTGTTCCGAATGTCGAGGATGGCATCATCGAGTTCGCGCGCGAGCCGCAATGGCCAAAAACTCGCGCCGAGCGCGACCACGTCCTCCATCGTCGCGGGCGGATCCTTGTCCGAAGCCTTGAGCGTCAGCGATGCGAGACGCCCGACCCTGTCCAACGCGACCGACACATGCTCGTATTCGATCACATCCGGGCTTCTGTGCCGTTCGAGAGGCTCGAGCGCGATCCCCGATCCCTCGGCGAGCCGCGGTGATCCTTGCGCGAATTCTTCCGCACGCTCAGCGACCACTTTCTCGAGCCGTGTGCTCGGCACAATCTCATCCACGAGGCGCCATTCGACCGCCCGCTTGCCCTTCACACCTTCTTCCGTGGTGCAGAAGACATCGGCCCGATCGCGGCGCACCTTGCGTTTGTCCGTGAGGCGCGTGAGCCCGCCCGTGCCGGGAAGCACCGCGAGCAGAGGCACCTCCGGCAAAGCAACCGAGGCCGAGCCGTCATCGACCAGGATGATGTGATCAGCCGCGAGCGCAAGCTCGTATCCGCCACCGGCGGCCGTCCCGTTGATCACGCAGATCGTCGGCAACCCTGAAAATTGGCTCGCATCCTCGAAAGCGTTTCGGGTCTCGTTGGTGAACTTGCAAAAATTGACCTTGTGGGCATGCGAGGAGCCAGCGAGCATGCGAATGTTGGCGCCGGCGCAAAACACGCGGTTCTTGGCCGAACGGAGAACCAGCACCTTCACGCTCGGATGCTCGAACCGGAGCCGCTGCAAGACATCCGCGAGCTCGATGTCGACCCCGAGATCGTACGAATTCAACTTGAGCTGATAACCTTCGAAGAGCCCGCCATTTTCGTCGACATCCATGAGAAGCGTGGCGATCTCGCCTTCAACCGACAATTTCCAATGACGATATCGCGTCGGGTCGGTCGAAAATTCAATGCGATCGCAGCCATTCGCCAATTTGCGCTCGACCCGCGCCATCGATCTTCCTCCCGAATGCGATCATGCACTATAATGCACGTTTTGAGTCGCTGTCCAGTGGCGGAAAGCCATAGGCAGCTTTTTTCTTCGACATCTCATGAAATATAATGCATCATAAGACCATCGTGGCCAAGCTGATCCACTCAAAAGGCGCGGGCAAGCTCGCAATCCAAACGGGCGACCCCATAGTGTGGGATGGCGGGAGTCGGAGCGGAGCCGGCGCCAAAGACCACGCGCTTAGCCGCGCACGCGCGCCTGACGGTGTCTTTCTCGTCGAGCTCGGCCAGAGAGTTCGGCGCATGCGGGCACTTCGCGGCATGTCGCGAAAAATGCTCAGCCGGGTTTCAGGGGTCTCCGAACGTTATATCGCGGAACTCGAGAGCGGGCGTGGCAATCCTTCGATCACATTGTTGCGCCGAGTCGCCGCGGCGACCGGCGGGGCGCTCGAGGACCTCGTCGGCGAACCCTCCTCCCAAGCACAAGAATGGGTGTTGATGCGTGAGCTGATGCGGCGTGCTTCACCCGAAGCGATGCGCGCCGCGAAGGCGGTCCTTTCCGTGGCTCGGCCAAAGCTCGAGCCGGACCGAGGCGAGTGCGGGGCGCTCGTCGCGCGTGTGGCGCTCATCGGTCTCAGAGGGGCGGGGAAATCAACGCTCGGACGTCTGGGCGCCGAACGGCTTGGCTGGAAATTCATTGAGCTCAACAAAGAGATCGAGCGCGAGACCGGCTTGTCGATCGCTGAGGTGTTTTCACTTTACGGCCAGGAGGGCTATCGCCGGCTCGAACTTGCCGCCCTCGAGCAGGTGTTGGCGCGCACGGGCCCGATGATCCTCGCGACAGCGGGCGGGATCGTCGCCGAACCTGTGACTTTCGAGCTTTTGCGCTCGTCCTGCTTCACCGTTTGGGTGAAGGCAAAACCTGCCGAGCATATGAGCCGCGTACGCGAGCAAGGCGATTTGCGCCCCATGGCCGATGGCAAGGCCGCGATGGCCGAGCTCATGACGATACTTTCAAGCCGCGAGCCGCTTTATGCCCGCGCCGACGCGGTGGTGGATACATCGAAGAAGGACGTGGAAACGAGCGTGAGCGAGTTGCTCGCTATT
>JAFBAS010000187.1 GCA_019247605.1 Hyphomicrobiales bacterium | reverse complement strand
TTTGGCAGACGTTGGGGGCCGGTTGATGTCCGCTCCTGCCCGTAAGCGCCGTACCAGGCTCGGACCAGGAGCGTTGCGTTTGGCAGGACTGCCGTGATTCAAACTCCCGAACTGGGGCTCGAATCATGCGCTACGAACTCGCCGATCATGAATGGACTGCCATTAAGCCGATGCTGCCGAACAAAGCCGCGTGGCGTTCCTCGGGTAAACGACCGACGTGTCATCAACGGCATCTTCTGGGTCCTCCGATCAGGAGCACCCTGGCGTGATCTGCCCGAGGCGTTTGGTCCGTACACCACTTGCTATAACCGCTTCGTTGGGTGGCGGCGGGCTAGTGTATGGGGCCGCATCATCGACGCGCTCGCCGCTTCCTATCATGCCGATGTCCAGATGATCGACACCTCCATTGTCTGCGTGCATCAGCATGGAGCCTGTATCACACGAAACCAGCACCAATCGATAGGGGGGCAAGGGGGGCACGCGGCGGCTTGACGACCAAATCCATGCGGTGGTCGATAGCAAGGGTCTGCCGGTACGGCTGGCGCTGAGCCCCGGTGAGGCCCACGACGCGCGGCTTGCAGGAAAACTGCTGTGTCGTCTGAAAGTCGGGTCAATGCTGCTTGCCGACCGTGGCTATGACGCCGGCTGGATCAGAGAGCTTGCCATGAGGAAGGGCGCGTGGGCCAACATCCCGCCGAAAAGCAATCGTAGTGATCCGATCTGCTTCAGCCCCTATCTCTACCGCGCTCGCAACCAGGTCGAGCGGTTCTTCAACAGAATCAAACAATGTCGTCGTGTGGCGACGCGCTACGATAGGCTCGCTGCCAACTACCTAGCCTTCGTTCAACTCGCGTCAATCAGGGTATGGCTGCGCCTTAATGAGTCCGCGTCCTAGCAAGATCAGGAGTTTCGGTCATGATCAGCGGAAAAACGACTTTGATCGCGCATCTCGGCTATCCGACCGAATCCTTCAAGGCACCCTTGATCTACAACCCCTATTTCGATTCGATCGGCGTCGACGCCGTCGTCGTGCCGATGGGCGTGAAAGGGGAGGATTACGCAACCTTCTTGCCCGCCCTTTTCAGGCTCAGCAACATTCGCGGCGCCCTCGTAACCATGCCGCACAAGGTCACCACCGTCGCGCTCGTCGACGAGGTGTCGACGGCGGCGAAGATCGCTGGTGCCTGCAACGCCATTTTGCGGCGCGCCGACGGCACATTGCTGGGCGACATGTTCGATGGAGAGGGCTTCGTACGTGGCGTCAAGCGCAACGGACGCGAGGTGGCCGGCAAGAAAGCCCTCGTCGTTGGCAGCGGCGGCGTGGGCTCGGCGATCGCGGCCTCGCTTGCGGCCGCGGGAATTGCGCGGCTCGGCCTCTTCGACGTGAGCACAGCCGCGGCCGAAGCGCTCGCTTCGCGGTTACGTGCGCATTACCCGAAGCTCGAGATCGAGCTCGCAAGCAAGGACCCGCAAGGCTACGACATCGTCATCAACGCGACGCCGATCGGCATGAAGGAGGGCGATCCGCTCCCACTCGACGTCGAGCGCGTCGCGCCTTCCGCGTTCGTGGGAGAGGTGGTCATGAAACAGGCGATGACCCCTTTCCTGAAGGCGGCCCGCGCCAAGGGTTGCGGCATCCAAATCGGGACGGATATGTTGTTCGAGCAAATCCCGGCGTATCTCGAATTCTTCGGATTTCCGACGACGACGCCCCAAGAATTGAGACGCGTCGCCACGATCGTATACTGACAAATACTTAAAACGAGTGCGCTCCACGGCGAGCATCCTTCAGGGGCCGCCCGGTGATCCACTTATTCGCGCGCGTTCAATTGGGCCTGAACCGCGTGCCCTCACCTCCACCCTCGGGCGCCAGTCTCTAAAACCGGCTTGCCGTCGGCATCTTGTTTGTTAATCTGCTTTCGCCGATCACCGCCTCGGACTCACCGAGACATCGGAGCAGCTCAAGGTGGTTCCAAGTTGCCAGATCGGCACCGAAGGCAACGAGACAAAAGCCGCCCGAGCGGCAGATAAGGGCGAGGACATCCCATGGTAGCTGCGATGGAACATGAGCCGTCAGGCACTCACGAAACCAAGAAAGCGGCTGCCAGCGGATGGATCGGCTCGGCGCTCGAATACTATGATTTCTTTATCTATGCCACGGCCGCCTCGCTCGTCTTCCCGCAAATCTTCTTCCCGTCCGAAGATCCGAGGGTAGCGATCGTGGCGTCGCTTGCGACGTATGGAGTGGGCTATGTGGCGCGCCCGATCGGTGCCTTCGTTCTCGGCCACTGGGGCGATACGCACGGCCGCAAGACCGTCTTGCTCCTGTGCATGTTTCTGATGGGTTTTTCCACCATGGCGGTCGGCGTACTGCCGACCTACGCACAGGTCGGCATCTGGGCGCCGGTGCTTCTTGTCATCTTGCGCCTCGTTCAAGGCTTTGCGGTCGCGGGTGAGATTTCGGGCGCGAGCTCGATGATTCTCGAGCACGCACCATTCGGGCGGCGGGGCTTTTTTGCGAGTTTTACGTTGCAGGGCGTGCAAGCGGGGCAGATTTTGGCGGCAGCTATCTTTCTGCCGATCGCGCACTTCATGCCGGATGCTCAGTTCATGAGCTGGGGTTGGCGCGTTCCATTTCTCGCAAGCATCGTCGTCATCATCGCGGGCTACATCATTCGCCGCAAGGTGGCCGAGACGCCGGCCTTCGAGGCAGAAGGAGCCCATGGGGAGGTGCCGAAGGCCCCGATCGTCCAGGCATTCCAGGTGAGCTGGAAAGACATGCTGCGTGTGGTCTGCATGGCGCTGATGAATGTCATTCCGGTGGTGGCGACGATCTTTGGAGCCGCTTACGCCGTTCAACCGGCCTACGGGATCGGGTTTTCAAAGGACGTTTATTTGTGGATACCCGTGCTCGGCAACATCGTGGCCGTGCTCGTCATCCCCTATGTCGGCAATCTTTCCGACAAGATCGGCCGTAGGCCGCCGATCATCATCGGGTCGCTCGCAGCCGGGCTGCTTTCCTTTGCTTATCTCTACGCGATCAGCATCAAGAACGTGCCGCTCGCCATCGTCATTTCACTCCTGATGTGGGGCGTGGTGTATCAAGGCTACAACGCGATTTTCCCGAGCTTCTACCCCGAGCTTTTCCCGACGCGCACGCGGGTCACCGCCATGGCCATCGCGCAAAATGTCGGGACCATGATTACCGCGCTTCTTCCGGCGCTGTTCGCTTGGGTTGCTCCTCCGGGATCGAACAACGTCCCGCTCACGATCGGCGCGCTTGCTTTCGGTATCACGGTAATCTCGGCGCTCGCCGCCTTGAGCGCGCGCGAGACCTATCGCATTCATCTCAATGATCTCGGCGACAGCTCGGCCGTTCCCGTAAGCGAGGGAGATTACGAACGCTTGCGCGCGGAAAGTCTCGCTGACGCAGCAGGCACGCGCCTCGCGCGGTCATAGCACCTCATGAGCCGGCGCCGCCCGATCGCAAAAGCCTCCATGTCGAGGCCATCCTTGCCCAAGGCGTCCGCGGCTCCCACCGTGCTGCATGGCGCCGGGCAGGAGAGGGGACAAAAAACCGGCAATGCCGAAGGCAGGCGAGGCGGGAGGCACGCCGATGAGGTGCGCCGCTCCACCGTCGATGCCGAATTCCATCAGCGCGATCGGAATATCCATCCGCCGGCGCACACGCCGGTTTACAAGACGAGCGTCCTGCGCTCGCCGCGCATCCCTTTGTGGTCGCTGCAGAATTCGCTCTCCGAAGTCACGGGTCCGATATTTTCGCCTGACGAACTCGGGCCCGATGACCACGACCTTTTGCACAACTACGCGACGGATGGGGAGCCGATTGGAGAGCAAATCATCGTGCACGGATATGTGCTCGACGGCAATGGAAAGCCGATTTCGGGCACGCTCGTCGAGGTGTGGCAGGCCAACGCCGGAGGGCGCTATCGGCATCGAAACGACACTTACATCGCGGCGATCGATCCTAATTTCGGCGGCTGCGGCCGAATGATCACCGATGAGAACGGGCATTATTTCTTTCGCACCATCAAGCCCGGTGCCTACCCGTTTCGTAACCACGTGAACAGCTGGCGGCCCGCGCACATCCATTTCTCGGTGTTCGGCACCGCCTTCGTGCAGCGTCTCATCACGCAGATGTATTTCGAGGGGGATCCTCTGATCGCGCATGATTCCATCATTGCCACCATCCCCGACAAAACGGCCGTGGACCGCTTGGTCGCGAGGCTCGACCTCAACGCAGCCTTGCCGCTCGAATGTCTCGCCTATCGCTTCGATATCGTCTTGCGCGGCACCCGCCAGACCTTGTTCGAAAACAAACTCCAGGGGAGTTGAGATGAGGAGCATGCCGTTTGGAGGTTCCTATGTGCCGGAGACGCCTTCGCAAACGGCCGGGCCTTACGTGCATATAGGCCTCATCCCGAAACAGGCGGGTTTCGACATTTTCGAGAACAATTTCGGCGGCGACATTGCGGGGCCGCGCGTTCCTGGAGAGCGCATCACCATCAAAGGCCGCGTCTTCGATGGTGCGGGCCTCGCCACGAGGGACGTGCTGGTCGAGACGTGGCAGGCGAACGCGGCGGGCCGCTACAACCACTCGGCCGACCGGCAACAGGGCGCCCTCGACAAAAGCTTTCGCGGATGGGCGCGCACGGGAACCGATTTCGCGACTGGCGTCTATACCATCCGCACGATCAAGCCGGGAGCCGTGATAGGGCGCAAGGGACGAAAGCGCATGGCGCCGCACATCAATTTCTGGATTGCCTCGCGCGGCATCAATATCGGCCTTGCGACGCGAATGTATTTCGCGGATGAGGAGGCGGCGAATGCCGCGGATCCGGTTCTGAACATCATCGAGCAACCGGAACGTCGCAAGACCTTGATCGCGCCGCGTTCCGAGCGCGACGGCAATGTCACTTATACGTTCGACATCTATCTGCAAGGAGAGCGGGAGACGGTGTTTTTTGATGCGTGATCGCCGCGCGCTATTTGCGTGATCGCCGGCGCCGGACACTCCTCGGCGCAACTTGGAGGAGGTGATTTCCTGAACGCAGGGGTTCGTCCGGCAAGTCGAGCTCGCCTTGCCGGACCGACCAGAATGGGAGGTCGAATTTGCAGACGGACGCGATCATTTTGGCGTCGGTGAAGCGCGGTCTGCCCGCGCCGGATTGCGCCGTGCTCGGCACCTGGAAGCTGCAATCCTATGTTCGCGAACGCCTGTCGGACGGCCATCGGCACAATCAGTTCGGAGATTCTCCCGACGGCTACATCGGTTACGCACCGGACGGACGCATGTATGCGATCTTCACGCGCCATGATCGTGTCGCTCCGCGCGATGCGGTGCCGACCGATGAAGAGGGCGTGCAGCTTCTCGGCACCATGGTCGCCTATGCGGGTGCCTTCTCGCTCGGCGACAACGTCGTCGTCCACCACATCGACACTTCGTGGAATCAGGCCTGGACCGGCACGGACCAGATTCGCCATTTCGTTCTGGAAGGTGACACGCTGACGATCACGACCGCGCCCTACAAGAGCTATCTCGACGGCACCATGGGCCGCTCGATCCTCGTGTGGAAAAAGGTGCGCTGATGTCGGCGGGGAGCGTAGGCGAAAAGCTGACGGATGCGGATCGCAGGACCGACATGTTTTCCCTTGAAGAAAAGCATGTGCTGGTGACCGGGGGTTCGAGCGGCCTCGGTCGGCACCTTGCCGCTTTCCTCGCAAGCCGGGGCGCACGCGTGACGGTCGCTGCGAGACGGGCGGAAGCGCTGGCGAAGACGGTCGAGGAGATCGAGGCGGCGAAGGGGAAAGCGCAAAGCGTCGTTATGGATGTCACTTCGCCTGCGAGCATCGAGGCCGCGCTCGACGCCGCGCGCGCCAATTTCGGCGCTGTCGAGGTTCTGGTGAACAATGCCGGGGTCACGCACGCCAAGACCGCATTCGACCAGAACGAGCGGGATTGGGATAAGGTCATCGACACCAACCTGAAAGGTGTGTGGCTCACCGCGCAGGCAATGGGCAGGCGAATGGTCGCAGCAAAGATCGCAGGCTCGATCGTCAACATCGCTTCGATCTTGGGCTTGCGCGTGGCGGGCGCGGTCGCCCCTTATGCGATCTCCAAGGCGGGCGTCGTGCAAATGACCAAGGCGCTTGCGCTCGAATGGGCGCGACATGGCATCCGCGTCAACGCGCTTGCGCCGGGGTATTTCGAGACCGAGCTCAATGATGAATTCTTCACCAGCGATGCGGGCAAGGCGCTCGTCAAGCGGGTGCCCCAGCGACGTCTCGGCGAGTTGCGAGAGCTCGAAGGGCCGCTGCTGCTGCTGGCTTCGGAGGCAGGTTCTTACATGACGGGGAGCGTGGTCGTCGTCGACGGCGGCCACCTGGTCTCGTCTCTGTGAACTCCAGGCCGCGACCAAGGAGAGCGGCAGGGCGCGGCACCAGGATGAGTTGATAAATGGAACATCCTGCGCGCGAACAATGACGGAGGAACTCCGATGATGTTGCAGGACCTCAGTGCCTTCGAGATCGGGCTCGAAGCCAACGCGGCGAACTTCGTGCCATTATCGCCGGTGAGCTTCTTGACGCGCGCGGCGAGCGCCTTCCCGGACAAGGTCGCCGTGATCGATGGGGAGCGCCGCTTCACCTACACCCAACTTTACGATCGCTGCGTGCGGTTGGCGTCAGGCCTCGCGGCGCTCGGGGTCACGCGTCTCGACACGGTGGCGATCATTGCCTCGAATATCCCGGAGCTCATCGAGGCCTTCTACGGCGTGCCGATGCTCGGCGCTGTCCTCAACCCGCTCAACACGCGGCTCGATGCGGCCAATATCGCCTTTTCCCTGAATCACGGACAAGCGAAGGTGCTGATCGTCGATCGCGAATACGCGGCGCTGGTGACGGCCGCGCTCGAAAACGTCGATCACGAGATGACGGTCATCGACATCGAGGCGCCGCTCGGGGCGAACGCGCCGGCTGGCGCACTTCGCTACGAGGACGTGCTCGCGAGCGCCGATCCGGAATTCGAATGGCCGGGCATCCCCGACGAGTGGCAGTCGCTTTGCCTTCTTTACACCTCCGGCACGACAGGGGACCCGAAAGGGGTGGTCTATAGTCATCGCGGTGCGTATCTCTCCGCGCTCGGCAACGGCTTCAGCTTCGGGCTCACCTTCGACAGTGTCTATCTGTGGACCCTGCCGATGTTCCATTGCTGCGGCTGGTCCTACCCTTGGGCGGTGGTCGCGGCCGGCGGCACGCAGGTGTGCCTGCGCAAGGTCGAGCCGGCGACGATCTTCCGCCTCATCGCCGAGCATAAGGTGACGCATCTTTGTGGCGCTCCGATCGTGCTGAACATGCTGGCACATGCTCCGAAAGAGCAACGTGTGGCTTTCGATCACAAGGTCACGATCGCGACGGGTGGTGCGGCGCCACCGTCATCCGTCTTCCGCTCCATGGAAGCCATAGGGTTCCGTGTCACCCATCTTTATGGCGCAACCGAAACCTATGGGCCGGCCACCTCCTGCGTGTTCCAGCCCGAATGGAACGGGCTCCCGGCGGAGGAACGCTTCGCTCGCATGGCACGACAGGGCGTCGCTTATCCGATGGTCGAAGCGGTCATGGTCGCGGATCCTGAGACAATGCAGCCAGTCCCGCGCGACGGTGAGAGGGTCGGTGAAATCATGGTGCGCAGCAACACCGTAATGAAAGGTTACCTCAAGAATGAGGCCGCGACCGCAAAGACGCTCGTGGAGGGCTGGTGCCTCTCTGGCGACCTTGCGGTCTGGCATCCCGATGGCGCGATCGAAATCAAGGACCGTTCTAAGGACATCATCATCTCGGGTGGCGAAAACATCTCGAGCCTGGAGGTCGAGGAGGTCCTCACCCAGCATCCTTCGATCATGATGGCCGCCGTCGTCGCTCGTCCGGACCCGACCTGGGGAGAGACGCCTTGTGCCTTCCTGGAACTCAAGCCGGGTGTGGACGCCCCTCAGGACGCCGAGATGATCGCTTTTTGCCGCGCCCGGATGGCACGTTTCAAGGTGCCCAAGACCTTGATCTACGGTTCGTTGCCGAAGACCTCGACCGGAAAGATCCAGAAGTTCGTGCTGCGTGAAAGAGCAGGTGCGCTATGAAGGGCGCGCGAAAGACGAGCATCCCGCCACCCGAGGCCGCCGCCTCGGCGAAACGCGAAGCCCCGAATGAGCAAACGGCCGGATTGGCCGAAGCCTGGAAGAGCGCCATGGGCCCTTGGCTCTCCTGGTACGGGGCGCTCGATTCGACGCTTCGCTCGCGCGCGACGCCGCTCGCGCAAGCCGCGGGCAAGCTCTGGACGCAGCCCGACAGAATGGCCGAAAATCTCGGACTCCTCTCTGAGGGTTTTCGCCAGATGGCTGGCTTTCCGGAGCTTGCGGACATGCCTGACATCGGCCTCAAGTCCTTGCCGTCCCTCGAGCCGGCGATGGAGCTCATGGCCGTCCTCCAGCAATATCTGCTTGTCGCGACGCCGATCTGGATCGAGGCCTGTCAAAGGTTCGAGAACGAGGCGTCGCGAAGGCGCGGCGAGGGAGAAAGCTTCGACAGCGCGAGCGACGCTTTGGAGTTGTGGAACAACACGCTCGACCGCACGCTGATGGAGTTCAACCGCTCGTCAGAGTTTGCGCAGCTGCAACAACGCTACCTTCGCGCCGCGATCCATCAGCGATCGGAGACACGTCGTTATTTCGCGCAATTGGCGAAGGCAGTCGACGGGCCGACACGCGCGGAGCTCGACGATATTTATCGGCGCCTGCACGAGCTTCGTCGCGAAGTCGTGGCGCTGCGCCACAGAGCGGACGAATCGAGCACGGCGCGCGACAGTGGCCGACCGATCCGTGAGGCGGCGCCTGCCTCGCGTCGGGTCGCGAGAAAGTCGAACGGCAAACGCAAGCTCCAGCGCGGGAGTGCACGCCGATGAGCAACGCCTTTGCACAGTTTGCCCCGCTCGCCGAGTTGAACGAATTCAGCGAGCGTGCTGCCAAAGCCTCGAGCTTGCTGGCGCAAGTCCATGACGACGACGTGCGGCTCGCACAAGCGCCGCGCGAGGAGATCGCTCGGATCGGCCAGCGGGTGCTCTATCGCATCGCGCTCGAAGGTCCCAAGCGCGTGCGAACGCCGGTCCTCGTCGTCTACGCGCTCGTCGGACGCTGGACGATCCTCGATCTTCAGGAGGACCGCTCGTTCCTGCGCAATCTCGCCGAAGCTGGATGCGAGCTTTATGTGCTCGATTGGGGCCATCCGACGCCGGCGGATCGCTACGACGATTTCGGCGACCTCGTGAACCTCTACATGGATCAATTCGTCGATGTGATACGAAGGCGCGAGAAACTGCAGAAGGTGAACCTGCTTGGCATTTGCCAAGGCGGCGTGCTTTCCCTGCTCTATGCTGCCTTGCATCCGCAAAAGGTGCGAAACCTCGTAACCTTGGTGACGCCAGTCGATTTTCACGCCGATCGTGACGAGGAGCGCCTCGAGCACGGCTTCATGAACGTCTGGATGCGAGGCCTCACGCATGAGGATGTCGACGCGCTGATCGATGCGATGGGCAACATTCCCGGTGAGATCGGCGGTGCGATGTTCTCGATGATGACGCCTTTCCGCAGCCTCGCGAAATACAATCTCACGCTCCTGGATGTCGGGCAGGACCGCGAGAAATTTCTGAACTTTTTACGTATGGAGAAATGGCTTGCCGATCGTCCGGCCCATCCGGGTGAGGCGGCGCGCCAATGGTTGAAGGACCTCTACCAAGACAACAAGCTTGTGAACGGCGAGCTGATCGTGGACGATCGCAGGGTCGATCTCAAGAATCTCACGATGCCTGTCTTGAACATCTTCAGCGAGACGGACCACATCATTCCAGCTCCCTCGAGCCGCGCCCTTCGACACGCGGTCGGCACCAAGGATTACTCGGAATCCTCGGTGAAGGGTGGCCATATCGGCATTCTCGTCGCGCGGTCGCAGGAGAAACTGCGCGAGGAGATCGCCGGGTGGCTCGCCGCGCGATGACGATGCCTCGGGCGCTCGTCAACGGCATCAATCTCGCTTACGAGGTTTTCGGCTCCGGGCCGCCGCTTCTGCTCATCATGGGTTATCGCCTGAACTCGCGCGCCTGGCCGCCCGATTTCATAGATGCCCTCGCCGAGCGCTTCACGCTCATCATCTTCGACAATCGCGGAACGGGGCAGAGCGACAAGCCAAGCTCGGGTTACGCGCTTTCGAACCTGGCCAAGGACATTTGCGGTCTGCTCGATCATCTCGAGATCGAACGCTGCCATGTGCTTGGATATTCGATGGGTGGCGCGGTGGCGCAGGAGCTCGCCTGCCGCTATCCCGAGCGCGTCCAAAAGCTCATTTTATGCGCGACGCTCCCCGGCGGCCAGAAAAGCGTTTATGCCGGGCCTGCGGTCGTCACGGTCATGCGCGAGCTTGTCGGACTGACGCCTCAGGAGGCGGCGCGCCGGATCGCGACCGTCACTTATGCGCCTTCCTATCTCGAAGAAAATCGTGAAAGAGTCGAGCGACAAATGCATCGCGAAATTGTCGATCCGACGCCACTCCACGCCGCGGATTTGCAATTTCAGGCCTTTGTGGATTTCGACGCGTCCGATGCGCTCGCCGGGGTTCGAGCGCCGACGCTCGTCATGACGGGGGATCAAGATCGATTGATCCCGCCTCACAATTCGAGGCTCCTCGCCGAGCTCATCCCCAACGCCCGACTCGTGATACTGCCCGGGCTCGCGCATCGTGCCCTTTGGGAAGCGACGGAAGCTTGCGCCTCGCTCGTCGCCAATTTCCTCGACGACGCAGGAGAGCGTCAGGACGAGGGGCTTCGAGAGGCAAGGGCGAATGCCGGATAAAGGCGCACCGCGTGGCGAGCGTCGCGCCCGCAACGCACAACTCTCCTCGGGCTTCGACAAGGCGGGCCGCTTCATCGGCGAGACGCTCGGAACCTTCGGCTTGCCCTTCTTTTGGCCCTATGCGTCGATGCGCGCCGTCACCGAGCTCATCCTCAATGCCGCCGATCCCGTCTATCGCGGCCATGAGATTCGCTATGGCGACGGAAAACCTGTCGTGCTCGTGCCGGGCCATCTTGCCGGTGATGTAAGCTTGGCGCCGCTTGCCATCTGGCTCGACGCGATCGGATACCGCCCGGTGAAATGCAAGATCGCGGTCAATGTCGATGACCGGGCCTTGGACGGCCCTCTCGCCGCTGCGTTGCGGCGCGCCTCGCGGCGGATCGGGCGCAAGGGGGTGCTCGTCGCCTTCGACACGGGCGTGCGCGCCGCGGTGCGCGTCGCCGCCGAGGAGCAAGAGCACGTCTCGGACGTAATCGCGGTGGGGCTCCCGGATCACCTTCCGAAGATGCAAGCCGCCGTGAGGTTGCACGTGATCGAGACGTCCCGCCGGATCGCGGCCCCGTGGCGCGAAGACATGCACATCGTGGATGGTTCGCGCACGTTGCTTCCGGTCAATCCGGCCGCTTTGAAAATCCTCTCGGAAATCCTACGCGAGATCCCGATCAGCTTGCTCGATGCGGGTTAGTATCGTGCACGTACCTTGAATTCCGCGCATCGTTCCGGCGCTTCAAAGCAGTCGACGGCTTCCGCTGGCGCGCCTTCGCAGTCAATCCGAGGGGCGCGCGGTGTCCGTAGCCGCGAAGTGAGCCTTTAACCGCAAAATCTCAGGCGCCGGCCAGTCGTTGATCCCGGTCACTTGCAGCCAAGCGTCAATATAGTGCCGTGGCGCGAAAACATGCCCGTAGCCCACCGGCGCCTGGGTTGCGACGGCCGCATCCATCGCGAGTTGCAACATGCTGACCAGAGGGTACCAGCGCAATCGCGCGGACACGTCCGGGCCCCGAGGGTGGGCCAACCATGCAGGACGTCTGTAGAGGTCGCGGTAGTCGAAGAAGGTCACGGGATCGCTCGCATATTGCAAATAGACGACGCGCATCGGTCCCCAACGCATATCATTCGGAACGGCTCCGCCATCCTGGTTCATGAACCGGACAAAGGAACTGTCGCCGAATTGCGGGAGCCACGCCGGCGAGCCTAAGGTGCGTCCTTCGGTAAACAGACGCCAGAACCTGCTCTTGAAGGGAGGCCCGCTCCAGAGCGCCCCGCTGAACGGGTCCCCGAGAAGCTCATAAAGCTCGAAGGAGCGTTCCGAATTCATCGCGCCGAGGCTGAGCCCGTGAACATAGAGCTTCGGACGACTCCCTTTCGGCAAAGTCGTCCAATAGCCGTAAATCGCGCTGAAAAGAGCCCGCGCGGTATCGGCGCCGTAATCGGGTTCGATCAAGAGCGACAGTGGGCTCGATAGGTACGAGTATTGCTGGGCCACGCTCGCGACATCGCCATGGAACAGATATTCCAGCGTGTCGACGGCGGCTGGATCGACCCAGCCAGTGCCCGTCGGGGTGATCACAACCAGGGCCGCTCGAGAAAAGGCTCCGACGCGCTTCAACTCCTCAAGGGCGAGCCGAGCGCGCTGCGCGGGCGTCTTGCCTGCCGGCAAGCCGACATAGACCCGGATGGGTTCCATCGCGTCTTTGCCGGTAAATGCTCGAATTTGACCGGTGGTTGGTCCTGATGAGACGAATTCCCTCCCCCTGCGTCCAAGTTTGTCCCACGCGACGAGCGAGGCTGGGCTACCGGTCTTGGACGAGGTGATGGGCGCTACCCGGTCGGGCGCGATCATTTCATCGGCCTCTCTAAAGGAAGCGTCGAGCATGTGAATCGCGATACGAAATACGATCCCGTTGGCGATCGACCAGAAAAGGACGCCGGCCACTCCAAGACCGATGACGTTGGCGACACGTCTGGGGACGAAGTGCAGTGTCCAGTTTGCAACGCGGCGGAAGATGATTTTGAAGCAGCGCCCTAAAGCGATCAGCATGAGAAATATCGGGAGAGCGACCACGCAAATTCGCAGGGGATAGGTGCCGGCAACAGGCTCCTGGTGCATAAGCCGAAGCACCTCGTTTTGCCATTGCGTGGCTCGCCAGAGGCAGGCTGCTAGCAAGATGGCACAGCCGCCGGCAAGGAGAAGGTCCAGGAGGCGCAGCACCCGTCCGCGTGCTTCCGCCAATTCGAGGTACCGCCACAGCCAATACAGAGCGGCGCCGACGCCGTAGCCTATGGCGGCGCACCCACCCGAAAGTGCGCCTTGCGTCAGATATGTCCGCGGAATGAGTGTTGGGGTCAGTGAAGCCGCGAAAAACAGTGTGGCGAATACCAGCCCAACGGCGGAACCGAGGTGCCGGCATTGAATGGGAAGGCCGAGTTTCACGCCTTCGCCTTTTAGCGAGGGCGAGCAAGCGAGCCGACCGCGACGCGAGACAGCTCTCCTGGCCGCAGATGACGAAACAGCCCCGATTCGTGCTGGTCAGCGAAAATGAACCCCTCTTCGAATTGTCGCCCCATCCGATGCTTTCTCTACCTCAGGCTCAAGTGGTTCGCGCAGAAATTGACTGGCATTGGCAGTTTCGTTATCGCGAGAAGCACCACCGCAGAGATGAGCGCCAACTTTGAACGCGTCACGTGCGAAGCCTTGCCCCCGAATCCTGCCCGGATGCCCGAGGCTCGATTTATCAAGAAAGAACGCCTTGCGGTAGAGAGGCCGTCCGGCGTACGCGGCCATGCGAAGCTCACTCGCAGTGAGGCCGCTTATTCCTCACTGCTGCGAGTAGGCTCCGCGCCCGGCCCTATTCGCAGCCGGGCTTATCGGCAGCGCCTGCGGCCCCAGCGGTCGCGCCAGCAATGACGCTGGCTGCAACGCGTGCGACCCCAACGATCACGCCAGCAATGGCGATGCCAAGCAACGGCGGTCATATCGTCGAAATGGGTCGTGATACCCATTGGGGGCGGCGCGAAAGGTGCAGCTTGAGAACTCTCCGATCCAGCTGCAAGCATTAGACCCGAAATGGCGACCACAAATGCTGTACGGCGCATGTGTTCCTCCCTTCGCTTGTCGCCTGAGCTCAGCCTCACGAAGCTCCGTCAGTTCCGCACCCTCGATAAGGTGGCGGCGCGAGTGTTTTGACGACCGATATGCGCGGTTTCTTTCACTTGTGTCCGTGCGGTCTTTCCGCAAGCCGCAAAATCAGTCTCGCTTGCCGCCTCGACTACGGAAGCGATAGTAGACCACAGCGCCGAGCACGATGGCAATCACCGCACCGAGCACAATGGCATAGGTAAGAAGACTCAAAGGGTGCATTTGCATGACAAATCGCGCCTTTCAGAGTGTCTCAACGGAGCCAAACGAGCAGGCTGCATGGTCTTCCCGAATAAATTGCACCTGCTGCCTAGTTCCGAAAAAGGAAACCGAATTTCATGGGCACGCCCATTCTAAGAATACGGCTTGCGACGGCGTAATTGCGCGAGCGCGGCCATGCGCACCGGAGCGTTCGGCGCGCCGTAAAGATCATAGCCTCCTTTGCGTTGCAGGATCTCGAAATAGAAGCGGTCCTGGAACGGCTCCGTATAGGCCTGCAGCAATTCTCCCTCGCCGACCTTGTCGTAGAGGAGATCGTTCAGGCGAAGCCTGTCGACGAAGTCGTCGGACAGTGGAAACCGTGCCGCGAGGTCGTCGTAGTAGTTGGCCGGTATGGCGAGGAGCCGAAGGCCCTTTCCTCGTGTCTTTTCGAGTGTCGCGAAGATGTCGGCGCTCTCGAACGCGACGTGATGGACGCCTGCGCCCGCAAGCGTCGAAACGGAGCGCGCCGTTGCCGTGTTGCGGCTTTGCGACACGTTGAGCGGGAAGCGCAATGCACGGTTTGGGCTCGCGACAGCCCGGCTGTGCACCAGCCCGTAAGGGTCTGGGAGATCGACGGGCGCTTCGGGATCGAGGCCAAGCACCGCGCGAAAAAAGAGTATCCAGGAATCGAGCTGGCCTTCGGGCAAGGCTTGCGCGATGTGGTCGACGCGAATAAGCCCCGCATCGAGAGAGCCTGACGCGCCACCTTCTTGCAGAAGGAAGTCTTGATCGAGCGCGTGAGCGGGCTTGCCCTCATCGGCGACGAAATAGAGAAGGCCTGCGTCCGGGCCGCGGATGGCGGGGATGTGGAGCTCGTTCGGGCCGACACGCCCTTCATAGCGTTTGGCGCCGAAGGCTTCGGCGCGGCTCACCGCCTGGATTTCATCTTCCGTGCTGAGCCCGATCGCGCAAATTGAAGGACCGTGCATGAGAAAATAGGAATGCGCGAAAGAATCCCTCTCCGCATTCACGACGAGATTGATGTCGCCCTGTTGATAAAGCACCACATCCTTGCTCCGATGATGCCCGGCGCGGGCAAACCCGAGCGCGACGAGAAGCTCGCCGAGAGCAGTCTTGGAATCGGCATCAGCGGTGAACTCGACGAAGGAGGTGCCGCGAAAGAGCGGGGGAGGCGGCGGATCGAAGAGCTCCACATGCGCTTTGCGCTTCGCGCGCCCGCGCGTGTCGAGGCTCGTTTCGGCCGTACCGCCGAGCCTCGCGCGCGTCCTTTCCTCGACGAAGAGCAGGGAGCGCATGCCATCGCTCGCAGTCTGGCGCGTGGGCGCGGCGCGAAAATCGTCGTTGAAGATCTCGAGCGAAATCGGCCCGGAATAACCGGACTGGAGCACTGCCGCGAGAAAGGCGGGTACATCGAGGTCTCCTTGCCCCGGGAAACAGCGGAAATGCCGGCTCCAGGAGAGCGGATCCATCGACACATGCGGGGCGTCCGCAAGCTGCACGAAGAAAATACGATCCCCCTTGAGCTTCGCGATCGGGGCGGGGTCGTCCTGGATGGCAAGCGTGTGAAAGCTGTCGACGATGAGGCCGAGGTGCGGATGCGCGGCTTTCTCGACGAGACGCCAGGCATGACCGAAAGTGTTGACGCGCGCGCCCCAGGCGAGCGCCTCGTAGCCGACGCGCAGTCCGCGTTTCGAGGCCCGCTCGGCCGCCTCGCGAAGTTGTGCTCCCATGCGCTCGTCATCATCGATGGTGCTTTGCGCGACATTCGAACAAATGAGGAGAAGCGGCGCACCGAGCTCCTGCATCAAATCGAATTTGCGTTCGATGCGGTCGAGATTGCGTGCGAAAAGGTCGCCAGGCACGCCCTCAAAGTCGCGAAAAGGCTGAAAAAGGCTGATCTCGAGGCCGCGATCGGCCGCGAGCAGCCGCGCCTCCTTGGCCGAACCATCGAAGAACAACAAGTCGTTCTCAAAAATTTCGACCGCGTCGAAGCGCGCCGCCGCGGCCGCCTCGAGCTTTTCGGGAAGCGTTCCGCTCAAAGAAACCGTGGCGATCGAACGACGCATGGGGCACGAAAACCATAATTGGATTCGTTCGGCCCATCAAACCTGGGATTTCGATGCCGGCCGTCGAGAACACGAAAAGTGAGTTTGAACGAAACGTACGCGCGACGTCCTCGGCTGCTCAATCAGTGCAACCGAGGTTCGAGGGATCACTCTGAATGCCCGCCCTCGTGACGCTTTGAAGGGCGTCGGAACGCGATCACGCACGCGCGGCTTGGTCGGCTATGTCCTCGTCAATGGCCTTACCGGTATAATCGGACATGAGAGCCGTCGCGATCAGGGTCAAGATCGCGCACACTGCGATGTAGCCCGCAATCGCATAGGGCGATTTGTAATGCTCGTAGAGCGCCGCCGCGATCAACGGAGCGGGTCCCCCGGCGATCACCGAAGCGAGCTGGTAGCCCAGGGAGGCCCCGCTGTAGCGCAAACGGCCTGTGAAGGACTCGGCGATGAGCGCCGCTTGCGGTCCATACATGATGTCGTGCGGGATGAGAGAAAGCACGATCGCGAGAAAGATCAGCGTCGCGCTGCCGCTGTCGAGCATGCCGAAATAGACGAAGCCGAAAATGCCGGTGATGACAGCGCCGGTCATGTAGACCTTCTTGCGTCCGAGACGATCGGAAAGGTGACCGCAGAAGGGGATCGTGAAGAAGGACAATACGGAAGCGACGAGAACGGCGATCAGGAGGAAGTCGCGCGAGAGTTTGAGCGTTCCCACCCCGTAGGCGAAGACGTAGGCGGTGAAGATGTAGAAGGGGGCTTGCTCGGCCATGCGCGCGAAGGCGCTCAAGATGATGGTCTTTGGTTGCTCCCGGATCACCTGGAGGATCGGGGTGCGCTCGATGCGTTTCTCGGCCACGAGGCGTGCGAACACCGGTGTCTCGAGAATGCCAAGGCGAATATAGAGCCCGACGGCGACGAGGATCAGACTCAGCAGGAAGGGGATGCGCCAGCCCCAGATGAGGAAATCCGGTCCCGAGATCTGGCTCACGGCGAGCACCACGAGATTGGCGAGGAACAGCCCGCAGGGAACGCCGAATTGCGGCCAGGAGGCGATGAAGCCTCGGCTGTGATGCGAGCGGGCCCACTCCATCGACATGAGCACCGATCCGCCCCATTCCCCGCCCACTCCCACCCCT
This sequence comes from Hyphomicrobiales bacterium, assembly GCA_019247605.1. Lineage (GTDB taxonomy): Bacteria > Pseudomonadota > Alphaproteobacteria > Rhizobiales > Beijerinckiaceae > GAS188. Next base: position 33,211 of record JAFBAS010000187.1, on the reverse strand, counting down.
TGAATGAAGCGCAATATCGTCAGGATGATCGCACCCCAAACCCCGATCGATTCATAAGTGGGCACGAGCGCCACCGCGAATGTCGCAATGCCCATGACCATGAGGGTTGCGATGAGCGTCGACTTGCGCCCGATCCGGTCTCCGTAATGTCCGAAGATCGCGGCTCCCACCGGTCGTGCGACGAAGCCGACCGCATAAATGGCGAAAGCTTCGAGCGTGCCCACAAGCGGATCCGATTTGGGGAAGAAGAGCTTGGCGAACACCAGTCCCGTGACCACGCTGTAGAGGAAGAAATCGTACCATTCGATTGCGGTGCCGATCGTGCTCGCGATGACCGCTCTTCTCAATTGCACGCGCTGCTCGGCATCGGACAAGACAAAAGAACGAGTGTCAGTGCTGGTCATGATGTCTCCCCTTTCTTTCCCTTTTCTTTCCCCGTTGTTGTTATTTATATCAACAGCTTACCATGCCAATCGCGCGAAGGAAACGACGATCGCGCCAGAAAAGACCTCGATCATTTCTGATGTCGCCGGCTCGCGCAACCCATTCACTATTTCTTGAGCGTCATTGCGGAGGGAATAATGGGGCGAGGCAAGGGGTCTTATTCCGGTCAGGCGCGGTACTTGCTTTGGCTCAGATGGTAGCCTCATCGCCGGGTGACGCGGGCTCGAGTGCAACGAATTGAATTTGACCCCTGCGCGGGGCGAGCTGGAGAAAATGGAAAAAATATCGTTCTCGGAAAAACTCGTCGACAGCTTCGCCATCGTCGTTCTTTTCGTTGGCTTGGCCACGGTCGTGATCGCCAAGCCGATGAACAAATCCCCGCATGAGACGACGCCGACGGCGCACTCGGTTGCAGCTCCCTCGCACCAGAATCAGGCCGAGCGGCGGGCAGTGTCGCATTCTTGACGAGGCGCACCGTCACCCCGGCGAGGCTCCCCCGGCGAGGCTCGCGCGGGCGAGCCTCGGGAAGGGGGCCCTCACACACACGACCGGTGCACATGGTTTGCCTTCCCCTCACGCTCCTTCGGAGCGCTCGGCCGGGAATGGCAACGTCTCGGGAGCTCATTCATGGTATGAGCGGTGTGGAACATGTGCTCCCTTCCCCTCGTTCTTTTGGAGCGCTCGGCGAGAGTGACTCTCTCCGACTGCATGTTTCGGAAAGCTTTTGCGAGATCCCGAATCCGGCGAAGCGCGACGAGCGAGGCGAGATGTCCGATCGCACGACGTTCAGAAACCCGCCGAAGCTGGGCCGGGATGGGCAACGGTCGCCCACCCGAAAGTCGCCGCGACACGAGTTTGTTTACGATCGAAAGACGATCCTCCTGCATTGGTACACCGCATTTTTGGTGAGCGCGCTCTGGATCCTCGGACAGACGATTGATGATTTCCCGGCAGGGTCGTGGCGGGTCGATGCGCGCTCGGTCCATGTTTTCCTAGGCGTGACCCTCGCCATCGTGCTTGCCATTCGCATCATGTGGCGCAACAGGGGCGTGGGGGCGCTGCGTCCTGATCGCGCCGGGAGGCTCGATCATCTCGCCGCGATCGGCCACTGGTCGCTTTATGCGATCGCGATCATCGCCGTCGTCTTGGGAGCGACAAACGCATTGGTGCGCGGAGACAGCATTTTCAACCTGTTCTCGCTACCGGATCTCGCTCACGGCGATCGCGATTTGCGCAAGCTCGTGGGATCGCTGCACGGTTGGGTCGCGAACGCGCTCGTTATTCTGGTCGTCGGCCACGCGCTTCTCGCGCTGTTCCATCATTACGTGCTGCGTGACAGCGTCATGGGGCGCATGCTTCCCGGCGCTCGCCGCGCCTCCGAGCCGGCATGGCGGGAATGAGGTCGAACCCGCATCGATGCGGCGTTCGCCTCGCCTGACGCGGAAGTCTGCTGTCGAGCGACAACAAAATCGTCTGACGCGCCCCCGTTCCAGCTTATTTCCTTGACAGGTCCTGAATGCCTATGCAGCTTTTGCGAGCCGGCGCACGGAATAATCTCGATCGCAAACCACGCCGTGGAGGAAACATGAAAACGCGAAAACGCATGGGCTATTCATTCGCGGGCGCGCTCGCTCTCGCCGTCGTAACCATGGGTACGGCGTCCTCGCAAGAGGTCAAATCCGCCGTGAAATACGGTGACATGAACACCGTCACGCAAGACCTTCTCAACCGCGCCGAGAGCGACGGGAACAACTTCTTGCTCACGAATGGCGATTACTGGCAGAGGCGCTACTACCCGAACACGCAGATCAACACCGCCAATGTCGCGCGCCTCCATCCCGCCTGGATTTTCCAGACGGAGGTCAAAGAGTCTCTCGAGACATCGCCGCTCATCATCAACGGTGTGATGTATGTCACGACGTCCTTCAGCCATGTCTACGCCTTGAACGCGCGCACCGGCGAGGAACTCTGGCATTACAAGCACAAGCTCGGCCCGGTCACGACCTTCTGCTGCGGGCCGAACAACCGTGGCGTCGCGGCTTATGGCGACATGGTGTATCTCGCGACGCTCGATTCCAAGCTTGTCGCGCTCGATTCCAAGACCGGCAATGTCGTTTGGACGGCGGACGTCGCCGACCCGGAACTCGGCTACAGCGAGACGATGGCGCCCACCGCCGTGAACGGCAAAATCCTGATCGGCACGAATGGCGGCGAATACGGTATTCGCGGCTTCCTGCGCGCCTATGACGCGAAGACAGGAAAGCTTCTCTGGAACTTCAACACCATCCCGGAGAATTCCGTCGGCGTCTGGGCCGAGAAGGACGCGACCGGACGCGACATGCACCGCGACATCGCGGCCGAGAAGGCGCAGCTCGCAAAATCCGGCGATCCGTTCAAGACCCTGGGCGGGGGTGTTTGGCAGAACCCCGCGGTCGATCTCGAGACCAACCGCATTTACTTCATGGTCGGGAACCCGTCGCCCGATCTCGATGGGTCGGTGCGACCGGGAGACAATCTCTATACCGACTCGCTGGTTTCGCTCGACCTCAATACCGGGCAATATGTCTGTCACTTCCAGTATATCGCGCACGATATCTGGGATCTCGACGCCGTGAGCCCGGCCGTCATCACGACCGTCACCGGCAAGGACGGCAAGCCGACCAAGGGCGTCATCCATGCCGGCAAGACCGGTCACGTTTATGTGCATGACGCCAAGGATTGCTCGCTCATCCGCTTCTCCGAAGCGATGGTGCCGCAAGAGAACATGTGGACGCTTCCGACGAAGGACGGCGCACGCATGCTTCCGGGCGCCAATGGCGGGGTCGAGTGGTCGCCGATGGCGACCAATCCGGTGCTCGGCCTCGCTTATGCGATCAACTTGCACCAGCCGATGACCTATCATGTGGCCAACGCACCCTATCCGCAGGGCAAGCTCTGGCTCGGCGGTGCCTTCAAGGTGATCCCCTCCGAGGAGCAATGGGGGAATGTCACCGCCGTCGACTACAACACCGGAAAGATCAGATGGCAGGTGAAGACGCCGCAACCGATGATCGGCGGGGTACTCGCGACCGCGGGTGGGCTCGTCTTCACGGGTGAGGGGAACGGCCTGTTCAAGGCCTACGATGCCGAGACAGGCTCGACGCTCTGGAAGTTCCAGGCGGGCGCCGGCGTCAACGCGCCACCGTCCTCGTACACCGTGGACGGCAAGCAGTACATCGTGGTCGGCGCGGGCGGCAACGTCCAGCTCGATTACAAGCGGGGCAACGCCATCATCGCTTTCACGGTGGATTGATCCGCGCCTGTGCGTTTGAGGCGGGACCGCTCGGCGGTCCCGTCTTTTTTTGGATGAATGATGCGGCGAACACCAGATGCGAGACTTACGGCAAAAAAGCGGGAGCGCCCGGGTTCATTCGAGGGTGAGAAAGGCCGTGCTCGCCGCGGCACTTTTCCTCCTGGCGCAGGTTTTCCCGCTCCATGCCCAATCGATCGAGGAGAAGGCCGCCACCTGCGGCGCCTGTCACGGCGAGGCGGGGATCCCGCAGGAGAAGACGACGCCGATCATTTGGGGCCAGCAGGAGGGCTACCTCTATCTCCAGCTTCGCGATTTCAAGCGGGGGATGCGCAAGAACCAGAAGATGTCACCGATCGCCGAGGCGCTCGAGCGCGAGGACATGCTCGCGCTAGCGGCGTTCTTCGCCAAAAAAAGCTGGCCCTCTCTCGAGCAACCCTCGGCATCGAAGGATGTGGCAACGCGCGCCTTGACCGCGATCTCATCGGTGGGATGCACGGGTTGCCACCTCGATCAGTTTCAAGGCGACGCGAGCGTGCCGCGTCTCGCTGGTCAAAGCCGGGAATATCTCGCGAAAACCATCGCCGATTTCCGCACGCGCGAGCGCGCCAATAACCCCGGCATGTCCGATCTCATGAACGCGACTTCGCAGGACGACCTCGCCACGATCACGGAATATCTCGCCGGGCGGTGAGCGCGCTTCTTTGCTTCGCCATTGTAGGGAAAGTGGTGAAAGGGAGAGCCGCGAAGAGCGAGCGGCGAGTGGGGGCGCCAACGCGCTTTCCACGCATTCCATGCTCACCTTTTACTCCTCGCTACTCTCTCACAATCCGAGATCGCTCAACGACGCATGGTCGTCCGGCCGCCGACCGAGCGGCCAATGGTATTTGCGCTCGCTCTCCTTGATCGGAAGGTCGTTGATGGATGCGATGCGCCGGCGCATCAGGCCTTCGGCATCGAATTCCCAGTTCTCGTTGCCGTAGCTGCGGAACCATTGGCCGCTATCGTCGTGCCATTCATAGGCAAAGCGCACGGCGATGCGGTTGTCGCGGAAGGCGAAGACCTCCTTGATCAAGCGGTAATCGAGCTCGCGCGCCCATTTGCGTCGCAAGAAGGCCTCGATCGCTTCGCGCCCTTCGAAGAACTCGGCGCGGTTTCGCCAGCGGCTGTCGGGCGTATAGGCAAGCGCGACGCGCGCGGGTCGCGCGTGTTCCACGCATCCTCGGCGGCGCGAGCCTTCTGGGTGGCGGTTTCGGCGGTGAAAGGGGGGAGGGGAGGGTGGCTCATTTTATCGGCCTCGGTTGGAGCGAATAGCAGGTTGCGAAAGCGATAGATACGACACTCTCTATCTCGCGACTTCGCTACTCGCTACTCGCTTCCTTCGGCGTTGACTGTTATGTTATATCATTTTATCTGTGGCGCCTCGCTCGAGGAGGTCGCTCATGAACGCCCGTTTTGCATTCGCATGGTTTTTTGCATCGATCCTGGGCTTTGCCAACGCGCCGGTGATTGCACAGACGAACGACAAAGCGATCAAGATCGTCGCCGCCGAAAATTTCTACGGCGATATCGCCCAGCAGCTCGCCGGAGAGAATGCGCAGGTCACGAGCATCCTTTCCAATCCGGATGAGGATCCGCATCTTTTCGAGGCGAGCCCTTCGGTGGCGCGCGATCTCGCTTCGGCCAGGATCGTCATTTACAACGGCGTCGACTATGACCCGTGGATGGCCAAGCTAATCAAGGCGGGCAAGGTGCCGAACCGCCGCGTCATCGTCGTTGGCGAGCTGTTGCACAAGAAGGCCGGCGTGAACCCTCACCTTTGGTATGATCCGCCGACCGCGCCCGCCGTCGCCAAGGCGATCACGGCCGCGCTCGTCGCCGAGGATCCGGCACACAAGAGCGATTACGAGCAGCGCTTGGAAACCTTCACGGATTCGCTCAGGCCGATCGCCGCGAAGATCGCCGACATCCGCAAGTCCGCTTCGGGAATTTCGGTGACCGCGACCGAGCCCGTTTTCGGCTACATGGCGACCGCGTTGGGGTTCAAGATGCGCAATGAGCGCTTTCAGCTCGCGGTGATGAACAACACCGAGCCTGCGGCTTCCGATGTCGCGGCCTTCGAGAACGATCTCAAAATGAAGCGCGTGAAGCTCTTCTTCTACAACAGTCAAGCCAGCGACAGTGCCGCCCAGCGCCTTTTGAAGATCGCGCAGGAGAACCAGATCCCCGTCGTCGGCGTGACGGAGACGCAGCCTTCAGGCAAGAGTTTCCAGCAATGGATGGAGGGGGAGCTCGAGGCGATCGAAAAGGCGCTTCCGGGCGGGGTTTGATGGAAGCTCTGGCCTTTTCCGATGTGACGCTCGAGCTCGCTGACAGAATCATTCTGTCACGGGTCTCCTTTTCCATCGAGGAGGGCGAGTTCGTTGGCCTCCTTGGCCCCAATGGCGCCGGCAAGACGACGCTCTTGCGCGCCTTGCTCGGCCTCGTGCCCGCGACCACGGGACGGATCAGGGTCTTCTCAGGAGCGGCCGCCGGCGCGGACGAGGCGATAGGCTACATGCCACAGACGCGAAGCTCGAACGTGGGCTTGCGGCTCAGCGGCTGGGATTTCGTGGCTTGCGCCGCCAAGGGCCAGCGCTTCGGTTTGCCACTTCTCGACAGGGCGTTGCGCTTCGATGTCGACCGGGCGATTGCGCTCGTCGATGCCGCGGGGCTTGCGCGGCGGCCTCTGGTCGAGCTCTCGGGCGGCGAACGCCAGCGGCTTTTGCTCGCACAGGCGCTTCTCGGCAAGCCGCGCCTGCTTCTCCTCGACGAGCCCTTGCTCAGCCTCGATCTCAATCATCAAAAGTCGATCGTGAGCCTTGTCTCGGAGCTCAATCGCGAACTTGGTCTCACCGTGCTTTTCAGCGCCCATGAAATCAATCCGCTCGTCGGCGCGATCGACCGCGTGCTTTATCTCGGCAACCGGCAGGCTGCCATCGGAACAGTCGATGAAGTGATCACGTCTGCCGTGTTGTCGCGCCTTTACGGGACGGATATCGACGTGGTGCGGCTTCAGGCGCGAGTCTTCGTCATGGCCGGCGCTTTTGAGATCGAGCGGGACGAGCATCGCCACGATGTTTGAATACGAGTTCATGGTGAATGCCTTCGAGGCGGAGACGATCGTGGCGATCGCGGCGAGCCTCGTCGGCTATTTCCTGGTGCTCAGAGGCCAAACCTTCGCGGGTCATGCCCTTTCCCATGTGGGCTTTGCCGGAGCGACCGGCGCCGTCCTGATGGGCGTCTCACCCTTGCTCGGGCTTCTCGCGGCGACGGTGTTGGCCGGCGCCGGAATGGGTTTTCTGGGTGAACGCTTTCAGCATCGCGATGTCGCCATCGGCATCGTGCTCGCCATGTCGCTCGGCTGCGGATTGCTGTTCCTGCATTTTTTCACCGCCTATGCGGCACAGGCAACGGCTTTGCTGTTCGGCAATGTGCTGGGCGTCGAGGCGCCGACCGTGCTCGCCTTGCTCGGGCTCGGCGTCGTCACTGTCGCAGGCCTCGCCGTGATCTCCAGGCCTTTGCTGTTTGCGACCTTGCAGCCCGAGCTCGCGGAGGCCAAGGGGGTCTCCTTGCGAGGCGTTTCGGTTCTCTTCCTCGTTATCGTGGCGTTGGCAACGGCGGCTTCGGTGCAGATCGTCGGCATCCTCCTCGTCTTCACGCTGATGATTGCGCCCGCGGCAGCCGCTCAGCGCGTTACGATAAGACTTTGGCCAGGCCTTCTTCTGTCGGTGGTGCTTGCCCTCGTCGAGGCTTGGTTCGGGCTGACGCTCGCGTTCTACACCGATTGGCCGACAAGCTTTTGGATCACCGCCTTGGGCGCCGCTTTTTATGTGCTCGCGCTCATCGGTCGAAGAGGCGCTCCGGTTCATCGGCACGAGCATGTGCATGAGCACACGCATGCGCATGGGCATGAGCGCCACGTACGAAAGCAAGGCGCGAGTGCGTCGCCTGGTCTTGACAAGCCTGAGCGCATGCCACCCTTGGTCGAGGAAATGTCCGCGCAGGCGCGATCTTTGTCGAGCCAGAACCATGAACATTGAAAGACGCAGCACCGGGTCGAGGAGAGCTTCCGCCGCGCTCGTGTCGCGCGCGGAGCGGCTTTGCCACGATCAGAATTTGCGCTTCACCCCGATGCGACGGCGCGTCTTGGCGGAGCTTGCCGCAAGCCCCGAACCGCTCACCGCTTACGACCTTGCCGATCGCGTTCGCGAAGAGAAGCGGGTTGCACCCGTCACCGTCTATCGCGCGCTCGAATTTCTGCTCGATGCCAAGCTGATCCATCGCATCGTGATCCGTAACGCCTACACCGCGTGCGACCATGCGCCCCATCATGACGCAACACCCGTATTCCTCGTGTGCACGCGTTGCGGCACAGTCGAGGAAGTTCCCTCGGAAGCGTTCCAACGCGATCTGAGCGAGACCATCGCCGAGGCGGGCTTCAGGCCGAAGAGTCGGGTCTTCGAGATCGAGGGCGAATGCGCCAAGTGCCACGCGGCGCCGTAATCCCGAGGCGCTGACCCGAGGCGGCATCGGCGATGCGGCGTCGAGCCATCACGGCCGAGGTTCGACCTCGTCTTGTGAGCTGATGTCGAACGCGCATCGAGCGCCGAGCAAGGCCTCGTTGCCCTCAGCTTTTCGACAAAACGGCATCGCTCATCATCCAAGAGCCGAAACTCGGGAGCCACAGCTGCGTTGAGGACGACCGCGTACGACTTGGCATCGAAATGGCGATGCCCGCTTGCGCCTCTTCGGGATCGGCGATCGCACCAAGGAGCTCCACATGGCCCGCGAGATTTCCCCAGGCCGTTTCGATCGACGGAGCTTTTTTCAGCTTGCCGCTGGCGCGGCGGCAGGTGGCGTGGTCTCGAGCGCTTCCGCGCAGCAGAGCGAGAACGAGAGCGCGCTGAAGGCCCAGCCCTCGCCTGCTTTCGAAGACAACTCCACCACCGCCGACATCCTGATCGAGACCCTGATCGCCTGGGGAGCGACGCATGTGTTCGGCATTGTGGGGGACGGCATCAACTCTCTCATCGAGGCGTTGCGAAAGCGGCAGGACCGCATCCGTTATATCGGCGTGCGTCATGAGGAGGGTGCGGCGTTCATGGCGTCGGGCTTTGCCAAGCACAGCGGGCGCCTCGGCGTCTGCGTCGGCACCACAGGCCCCGGCGCGATCCATTTGATGAACGGCCTCGTCGATGCGTCACTCGACGGCGCTCCCGTCGTGGCGCTGACCGGCCTCACTTTTCATGATCTTCGAGGCGTTCGCTACCAGCAAGGCATCGACACCACGAAGCTCATGCAGGCATTCACGGTCTACAACGAAGAGGTGACCGGACCCCAGCACGCTTTGCTCATCGCCAATCGCGCCTGTCGCGCCGCGCTCGGCGATCGCGGTGTCGCCCATCTCGCCATCTCCAAGGACGTGCAGATGATGAAGATGTCGGCGGACAAGCGCTCGCTTCGCAATCCGGGCGCCCGCTCGTCCTCGTCCTGGAGTCCGCCCTTGCCGACGCCGCCCGCGGAGCAATTACGCGCCGCCGCTGACGTGCTCAACGCGGGTAGAAGCGTGGCGGTTCTCGCCGGACAGGGAGCGCTCGCGGCCCGAGATGAAGTGACAGCGCTCGCCGATCGTCTTGGTGCTCCCGTCGCCAAGGCGCTCCTCGGCAAGGCCGTGCTGCCTGACGACAGCCCTTTCACGACCGGCGGCATCGGCGATCTCGGGACGGCGCCCTCCTCGTGGATCATGCGAAACTGCGACACCGTGCTGATCCTTGGCTCGACGATGCCCTGGGAAGAATATTATCCAGCGCCGGGCCAAGCGCGCGGCGTGCAGGTGGACATCAAGCCGGACCGGCTCGGCCTTCGCTATCCGGTCGAGGTGGGCCTTACCGGAGATGTGAAGTCGACACTTCAAGCCTTGCTGCCTCTCCTCAACCAAAAAGGCGATCGTGCCTTCCTCGGCGAGATGCAACGCCGTATGGCCGAGTGGAACAAGCTGGTGAACGAGGTGGTGGCTGTTGAAAAATCACCGGTTCGTCCGCAGATGGTGATCCGAGCCGTGAGCGATCTCTTGGCCGACGATGCGGTGATTTCGCTCGATTGCGGCGCCAACACGCATTTTGCGGCACGTTGCCTCGAGCTTCGTGCGGGACAACGGCTTACAGGCACGGGGATGCTGGCAAGCATGGCCTCTGGGCTGCCCTACGCCATCGCCGCCAGCCTTGCCCATCCGCAGCGTCAGTCGGTTGCGATCGTGGGTGATGGCGGTTTCTCGATGTTGATGGCCGAGCTTGCCACCGCGGTGGCGAACCACCTTCCCGTGAAGATCATCATCCTGCGCAACGACAGCCTCGCGGAGGTGAAATTCGAGCAGGCGGAGATCGGAAATCCGGAATATGGATGCGCACTCGCGCCAATCGATTTCGTCTCGGTTGCCAAAGCCTGTGGCGCCGACGCCTTCAGATGCGAGCGCCCGCAGGAGGTGCGCCCGGCGATTCAGGCGGCTTTGAGCTCGCCGCGCGCCGCGATCGTCGAGGCGATCGTCGATGCGAACGAGAAGCCGGCAAAACCAGACGAGCTCAGGGCATGATTTCAGGTTTGGCCGTCACACATGCACATTGCCGTAGGCGAGCTCGCCTTCTGCCTCGTAGTGCCGGAACGCCGCGTAGGCGAGCCAGGCGTAAAACAGCATGACACCCGGGACGACGAGCCAGCCCGGCAAAGGGCCGATCGCCGCATTTCCCAGCCAATCGGGCAACGAAAAGCCGAATTCCTCGAGTCCGGCGCCTGGCTGGAGCTTTGCGGAGGTGATCTTCAAGAGCCAAGCCAAGAGAAGAATGATGAAGAGCCAGCAATAATTGCGGCGGAGCCGGCGCGAGATGGCTTGCTCCAAGCTGATGTGGAATTTGGGACGGCGCAAATCGTCCCCGAGCACCTTCGTCCATCCTTTCTCGACCTCTTTTTCCGGCGAGAGAATTTGTGCGTAATAATTGCGTTCGAGGCGGCGCACGCGCGCGCGGTAGACGTCGAAAAATCGATAGCGCCGTGACTCAATCACGAGCAGCAGGAGCACGAGCACCATCGCAAAGAGGACGACCCCGTGATGCGCGGTCGGTGTCGAGAGCGACACTGAAAGCATCGCGCCGACCACTGTGATTGCCCAATTCGTGGTGCGATCGATCCGATCACGCCATCCAGCCATGCGAGCGATCTCGGCGCGGTGGTAATGCGCGAGTACTGTGATGAATTCGCTCGGCGTGCCGGGAAACACCGGCGCGGCGAGTTCGCGACGCGGCTCTTGGGCAAGGCTCAAGCCCGCTTTCATTTCCATCGCCTTTCTCCCTTGGAAGAGCGAGTATTCGATGAGAACCGTCGGGCCGTGCTTTGGCCGTTGGCCTCGATACGCGAAAAGGAATATGTATCTTTTTGAAGTGTCTGACCACGGCTCGCAAGAAATTCTGGAGAGATTCGGCGCGCAACCAGGGAGGACCAAATGGCAGAGAGCGTCTACAAGGTCATCGAGATCGTCGGGTCGAGCTCGGAGTCCTGGGAGAAGGCCGCGAGGGCGGCGGTCGAAAGGGCGGCCGAGACCTTGCGCGATCTTCGCATTGCCGAGGTGGTCGAACAGGACCTCCAGCTCAAGGACGGCAAGGTCGAATCCTTCCGCACCAAGCTCAAGATCTCGTTCAAATACGAGGAAGGTGGCGAGTAGGGTCATCTCGGGCGGTTTTGCCCTCGCACCGCGGTTCCGGTCGTCTGAGCTTTGAGGCTTCAGCTGCGCCCTCTTTGGGAGGGCCGATCTTGTGCCGACCCCACCGGGGTGCGAAGCAGAAAAGCGCGGCGTATGGGCGACTTGCAGCTGCGAGACTCGCAGCGCGCGGTTTGGCGGGTCGGAACCTTTGCATGCCGGATTCTGCGCCCGGACTTGGCGCGCCACTTGGCGCTCGCCTTGAAGATTTGAGCGCAGGCGATGACGAAAAACTGATCTTGGAGCTGAGCATGGATACGAGTTCACCCGTTCTTTATCGGGTCGAGGCCTTCAACACGGCGGCGGCCTCGGAAAATCGGATCCATGACGATGAGACGGCGCGCCGTTTCGGCTTTCGCGGTGGCCTCGTACCGGGTGTCGAGGTTTATGCTTACATGGCCCATATGCCCGTCCAGCGTTTCGGCGAGGTCTGGTTCGAGCGCGGAGGAATGGAGTGCCGCTTCCTCAAACCTGTTTACGATGGCCGGGTGGCGACAATCTCGGCCGATGAGGATGTCAATGGCCTTGCACTTCGCGTGGAAAGCGAGGGCGAGCTTTGCGCCACGGGACAGGCGTGGCTTCGTGATATCGCAGCGCCTGCGGCGCCTCGTCCTGATGTAAACCTTCCGCTTCGCCCGCCGGTTCACCGTCCCGAAGCGAGCGAAACTTCGCTTGCGCCGGGAAAGGTGCTCGGCATCGAACCGGTGGTGATCGATGAGGCGACGCTCGCGCAGTATCTTTCCGATATCCGTGAAAAGGAGCCGCTTTACGCGCGCGCGAAGCTCGTTCATCCGGGCCAGATCTTGCGCCTCGCCAATCTCGCGCTTCTCCAAAACGTGAAGCTCGGGCCTTGGATCCACATCGGCAGCCGCGTCGAGAACTTCGGTCCGGCGCGACTTCGCAATCGCCTGGCGCTTTACGCCCAGATCACCTCCAACCACAAACACAAGGGGCATGACATTGTCGAGATCGACGCCAAGGTACTCGCCAACCACGATTCCATGATTACCCAAATCAAGCATCTGGCGATCTGGCGCCCCCGCCAGATGGCGGAGAACGCAGCCCGGAATTAGTGAGCTCAGGGGCTCAGTCCCTTTCGGGCCTCGCATTGATGAGAACGTTGCGAGCCGGAACTTCGGGTCCGGATGGAGCGTTATATCGCGCAAAGGCTGATCCCCGTTCCCCGTCTGGCCGAGGGGCCGTCTATCTGTTCGAGCTTGCAGCCGCACAAGATCGACAGCATCAAGGGAGGTGTCCGGTGCGTATTCCTATTCTCGTCACGACTCTGGGTATCGCGCTTGCAACCGCGTCCTGCGCGACGCGTAGTGAAAACACTGTGGGGGGAGCTGTCGTCGGAGGTGCGACGGGAGCGGCCGTCGGTGGCCCTATAGGCGCGGTCGTCGGGGCTGGCGCTGGCGCGGTCGTCGGCGGGACCGTGCCTGGCCACGGCTACCATCGTCACTACTATCGGCATCATCACCACCGCTACCATCACCATTACTACCACTGAACGCGCCTGGTCACTGAACGCGCTCACTGATCGGCGAAGCGAAGGTTTATCTTAATTTCGGGGAGCGGCATCGCGCGCTTCCCGAATTTCTGTGGCGAGGTGCTCACGCTTGCAGGAGTAGGCGTCGGGCGAGGAGGTGCCACTTGGGCTCTACTGTTCGACTGCTATGGAAGTCGATGTATTACGGAAGTCGATGTATGAAGAGGCTTGATCGCGCGCTTGCCGCGATGGCGAAAGTCGGGCTATCTGAACCTGCTGAGGCGAATATCTCGCGAGGAGAGCCGAGATGACGGACCCTGCACGTACCCTTGAAGAGCCGATGAGAAAAACCAGCGTTCGCGCCGTGACCGATGATCCCGCAGTGAAGCCCAAGGCCACGACTGGCGTTCGCAGCCCGATCTTCGCCGAGCTTGTGCAAGCGGAAGACGACACGGTCGGTCTTCTCGCTTACGCGCTCTACAAGCAGAACAAGCGCGATTGGCTCGCAAGCTTTGCCAAAGAGCACGGGCGGGAGGCGACCGAGGGAGAGGTCGAAGCTTACCATCTCGGCGAGCGCACGCCGCGCCGCGTCCTGACCTATCGGAGACTCGCCGTCGACGTGCTTGCGAAGGATCCGGGCGGGAGAGAAGGCGAGGGGCTCGCAATCCATTATCCCGGCGCCTCGGGCGCAGTCCGTCGCGGAAGACAGGGCGGAATTGCCGACGCCATCTTGTCGCGAGGCTGGTCGGCCGGGCTCGTGGTGATCCTTGCGCTCGTCGGACTGATCGCCGTGGTGATCCTCCTGCTCTCTCTCATCAGCCCTAGTGTGCTGCACGCCCTCTCGCTTTGATGCTTCGCAAGTTTCGCGTCGGGCCGAAGAACTTCACTCGGTCGGCAAGCCCATGACGTCGAGAGCATAAGGGGCAAGCGAAACGCAGCCCCGCTCGATTTCTCGCAGCATGGGCGTGATGAGCTCCACCCGGATGGCGCGAATTGCGGCGGGTGCGTCGCGCGCGAGTGTCGCATCGCAGGCCCCGCTTCTAATGCCGTTCACGGCTTCATAAGCCGACACGAGCGCTGTCCAATCCGACAGCGAGAGCTCGAGCGCGATCGCTGCGCGATGCTCCTGCCAAGCTTCGCTGGTGAGGTGAGGATCGAGCAATGGGCGTTGCCGCGTTTCGCGATATTGGCGAGCGGCGGTCCGGACCTGCAGCAATTCGAGGCAGACGAGGCTCAATGCCGCACGACACTCCGTCGAGCGAGTGCGTGGCCCTTCGTGGTCTTCCGCTTTCGGCCTCGCGGCGAACCACATGGTCAGTGAGGAGACGATGTCCCTCTTGTCGCGCCCGATGACGGAGATCGGCGGTATCAGTGGCTTAGACCGCAAGCCTCACCCCGCGAATGGTTCCGACCATCGATCGCTTCCCACGCCTGCGTCGATCCGGAAAAGATTTACTGGCATAAAAACTTATTCGGCTTCCCCACACCACTCATGCAATGTTTTTGAAGCATTCGCAATAAAGTGCTGGTTGTATTCACAAGGTTGCCGATAAGCTCATGGTATCTCTCGCACCAAATGAGCAATCTTGAAAAAATGTCTCTTCCCGGCGCGAATGTTTCTCGTCGAGGTTGCAGTGGGGCCGAGCAATCGTAACGGGCGCGTCAATGATTCCAACCCCGTCCGCAAGGGCGCCGTGAAAGTTGAGGCGCCATAACGGGGATAACTCCCCCTCGCAGGTGGAAACCAGGGTCGCTGCTTAATTCCGCGGCGCGGGAAGGTTCGCGCCGTTCGCCCGAGAAGGTGGATGACGTGCGAGGCTCGCTCGGTTGGCAGCGGGTTGGCCGGGAACTCTTGTTGGCAAGGAACGATGCTGCCGGTCCGCGAGCGTCATCAGAGAGGGGCGGTTCAACCCGCCGAGTTTGCGATAAGCATTGTAGAGCTCGGTTTTGACCGCGGCCTCGCTGACGCCGAGACGGCACGCGATATGCGCGTTGGAGAGGCCTTGAGCCACCAGAAAGGAAATTTGCAATTCGGGCTCGGTGAGAAGCGACCCGATCTTCTCGCTTTCATTGGGCCATTTGGCTTCCCGCCGCGAGGGATGGTCCACGAGCCCCGGCGGAAAACAGCGCTCTCCACCCGCAATCGCGGACAGACATTTCGTCACGCAATCGAGAGGCGTTTGCTTGGGGATAATCCCCCAAGGCCCTTGTCTGATAGCTGCGGCGATTTCCTTTTGCGTGGTTGCGAGGAGCACCACCCGCGTCCTCAGCCCTTCATCTTGAACAAGCTTCAGGAGCTCGATGCCGCTGAATTCGGGAAGCGACATCCCGAGCACCGCAATACGAGGCCTGAATTGCCGAATACTTTGCAGCGCGGATATCCCATCCACATGCGCTTCGACGATGTTGAAGCGCGAGAGCTTGCAAAGCAAGGCGCAGAGCCCATGCAAATAAACGGGTTGATCATCGGCGAGCAGAATGCTGACCCTGCTGATCTGGGCGCGCCGGTGATTGCTGCTGTCGCCCGAGCCGTCGAGGCTCCTATCGCGACCTCCGTTCGGAAACCCTGAATCCATCGCCCACCGGACCCGAAACATTGCTGTGCCAAAGCCCAAGGGCTGGCGCACGTGATGAGGTGCATTAAGGCCCGATGTCGATCGCCGCTCAACCTAGATGGAGGGGGCAGGCGGCGGCAAAAAAGAGGTAATCCGTTCGGCCTGGTATAGGCCACAACGGCAATGAGCGAAGGAACTGGAAGGTGGATGCAATTGTCGCAAAAATGCAACGAATACCGGAGAAATGCGCAAACCTACCTCGAAATTGCCAAGGATGGCGCGCGCTCCACAGCTAAACGGCCTTCGAAGGATGTTCCGGCTCGTTAAATGCATGCAACGATTCTGTGACGCTGACGTTGTGGGACGGATGCAAGCTCTCCTCCTTCCCCACTCCTACTTCGCGGGTCGCAGCTTCTGCGAGGAATTGTGCCTCGGGAGCCGAGAAACGCGATCGCCTTATGAAGACCACTTCTACAGAAAAGAGCGGGAACAAAGGGCGAGGGAAAGCCGGTGGGCGACGCGTATCGAGTCCGTTTCGGTACGGGTTCTGCGTTCCACACGAGTATTCCAACCCTTTGTCTGAATATGAGGCGCCAATATGGGAGATACGGCTCAAAACGGCTCGAATGTGAGCCTGGTCTGGCCGGCGGTGGAGCGTCGCCGCCCACTGCTTCGAGCGATTTCGCCCGGTGAAACCGGCAGCAACGGGCGCGGCGATCTGCGGGGCGTGGCGAGCCAGCCCATCACCACGGTTTTAATCGGGCCTAGCAGTCTGTTTCTCGAGGGTCTTCGACACATTCTCGACAAGACCGAATTTTGCGTGTTGGCCGCCAAGGCCAAGGCCGAGCAGTGGATTCGCAGGCAATCGCACGAGCAGGGGACGATCCTGTTCATCCTTGACGGAGCCGGCGAGCCGGAAAGCGCCTCACGCCAAGTCACGCTTCTCAAGGAGCGTCATCCAGAAGCTTTCGTTGTGACACTGATCGATTCGAATCGCTTGGCCGATTTTGCGCTGCTCTTTCAAGCTGGCGCCAAAGCGTGTCTCGCCAAAGGGGTGTCGAGCTCCATTTTCTTGAAATCGCTCGAGTTGGTTCTGTTGGGCGAGACGATCCTTCCCTCGAGCGTCTTATCCTCGATGTGCGCGCGTATAGGAATATCGAACTCGGCCGAGCCGGCGGCGCCCCCCCAAGGGCGACTCTCGGCGCAGGAGGAGCGGATCCTCGGTTTTCTGGTGCAGGGCCATTCCAACAAGGCCATCGCTCGGGAGCTGGCGATCACCGACTCCACCGTAAAAGTGCATGTGAAGGCGATACTCAAGAAGATTGGGGCTCAAAACCGCACTCAAGCCGCGATCTGGGCGACTCGCAATCCCGGGTATAACCGCAGTAGGCAGGAGAGTGAGGCACAATTGTCGATAGTTTCCTCGCCTACCACGGCAGACCCCACGGAGGGCGCCCCCGCTTCGGTGCAGACGAGCCTCGATCACCCGCATGACGACGCGAGCGTGAAGGGTCCGATCGCGGCCGGCGAAACCAAGGAGACGCAGGTAATCTCGCGCACGGGCTTGCTGCGGCAGGCCAGCGCTTGGCGCGAGGCTCGACGAGTCGCCGAGGAAGAGGAACGCCGCAACGCGATCGCCATCAAGATTAGCCATCTGCGGGGGCTTCGCGAGGCTGGAAGCCTACAGGCCGGCTAGGCAAAGCCGCTAGCGTTTCTGCAAACGGCAGCTCGCACATAAAAACAGGACCTCACCGACCTGTCATCGTAAGGGGAGTCGGCGAGGCCCTGGGCCACGGCATGATGGGGGGGCATTGGAACCGTGGCTATGCGTATAGACCCCGATCATCGGAATTTTATTCCGCGTGGCTCGAATTTTTTTGCCAGCCCGTGATCGCGCTCACCTCTGCCTTTGCGTTCGGAGCCTCCGAATACCTTTCTGTTGGGAGTCTCCGAGAAATCGCGCCTCTCTGATCGCGGCGCGATGCCCTCAGGCACGCAGCTTGCATTGTATCGGCAAGGCGGCCCCGCAAAAGGCGATGAGGGAGAGAAGGATGAACTTCCTTGAATTGGTCTTCACGGTTTGCGCCGTTGCCAATGTCAACGTGTGCGACGAGAAATACATCCCGATGCAAGGTGATTTGCGCGCGACCGCATGCGTGATGCAAGCCCAACCGACCTTGGCCCAATGGGCCATGGCCAATCCAAATTGGACGATCATGAATTGGCGATGTGATTCCTCCACCAATAGAAAGCAGGGAATCTAACAGAAAAAACAGGCGCAGTTCGCGACCTCCGAGGCAGACCGTCGCGGAACTTGCCTTTGCCTCACGCGTTTTCGTGGGGCATCAAGACACTGTGCCCCGCTTACGAAGGGAGCGGGGCATTTTTTGTGCGACGGGGCTGATAAAGTTGGCCAGAACTAAAGCCGAAGGAACAGGTCCGCCTACCCATTGTCCCGTTTTGGAGGAGGCGATGGGGCCTTCGACCCCGACACGACCCGAAAGCGCGCACGCCTTTCCTGATGTGGATTTGGGAAGCCATGAGCATCGCCGCGCTTGCCGGCCTTTTCTGCGAGATCATACCATCGCGCCGCCATGGCAACGAGCATTGCTCGATCACCGGGGTTGGAAACGAGATCGGCCAGAGCGAGGCACTCCGTAGCTGACCGACGGTAGTTTTGCACGCTACCCATGGCACCCTCCGTGCGGCCGAAACGTCAGGCGAGCGACACTTGTTCCCGCGCGCCCACTACCATGGCCAGCATTGTGCCGGTGTCGTTCACAACCCATTAACGCGAAAACGCGTCGCCGGCCACGCTTTGGAGGCCGGCGACGCTATCGGCTCGTTGCCTTGGAATGTGATCACCTCGACCGACGCATTATGCAGCCCTGCGCATCGGTGTTTTTTGTGCGCGCCGCCCCAAGCGCCTTTTTATCGAGGACCACATCGCGCGCATCTCCTGCGCCGCGGCGCCTGCCGGGTGCCACTCGGTGACGCCAAGGCCAGCCCGCGCTGATTCCTGGAAATCGACCCGGGTGAGGATCAAGGGCGTAATCAGCCCCCCGAGGGCTTCAAGGGCTTCGGCGCCCTGCTGAACGCGAGCTGTCTGTTGTGCGGGAGGGCATTGATTGAGCACGAACACGTAATCGGCCCGGTGCTGCCGCAAGGCCTTGCGCGTAATCTCACTCGCCCAAAGGTCAAAAGCGTTCGGTCGAGCCGGGATGATGTTGAGATCGGCGAGCTTCATGGCGGCGATGCTGGCCGGACCCTCGACGCCCGGCGTGTCGATGATGGTGAGCGTGAAGCCGCTCTCCTCGATGGCGGCCAGCGTCGAGGCGAGCCGCCCAGCGGTGACCGCCTGGACGCAGGGTTCTTCGGCCTCTCGCAACTTTGCCCAGCTTGTGAGCGAGCCCTGAGGATCCATGTCCAACATGTAGACGCGCTCTCCGGCCTGCATCGCCGCGACCGCGAGCGAACTCGCCAGGGTGCTCTTTCCCGAGCCGCCCTTCTGTGTGACAAAAGCAAGCGTGCGCATGAAGTCCTCCGTCCCTCGTTATGTTCGATTTCGATATATGCTCGACAAGGCATGGTTAATGACTCGGCAAGAATTGGCGATAAAGGCTAATGAATGGTTAACCATTCAGTTTTGAGAGACGCTCGCGCGTTGGACGGCATGCAAAACTTATGAATTGGCTAATACATAGCCAAGCATGCACGTGCCGAGGGCAGAAATTAGCCGGGAATAGTTCAAATATTGCTCAGGATCATCAACCTTCAACTTCAGTTTCCGGCCGGTCATCGCCATGCGAAACCTCGTCGTGCCAACGTCCTTGTTGGTCTTCGTAAGAAATTCCGGCATCGCTGCCTCCGACGACTTGCTCGGACGCAGCACGTTCCGCAGCTTTGCGCGCGAGATCATGTGTCGCAAACGTTTCTGAGAGCGTGTCGCCCACCCGATAAGCCCAACCGCCATCATGTTCGACGATTTTGTAGGTGATTTTTGTCATGAAATTCTCCTCGCTTTTGCAACATCATTCGTTTCATGGCCTGGTCGGGCGGGAGCACTGAGGCGGCCGCTTTTTTTCGAGGTCAGCGCGAGCACAGAGCAGAAATCTCCGTGGTCGTCGCACAGCTCGAGCACGGAGGTTTCAAGCGCATGGGCTCGTGGCCTCCCGAGCGCAGGTGTCGCATATTCACGATATTTGGTGATGATCTCGCTCTCAGTCATCGGGGCTTCGGGCCCTCCGCGCGCGTCGAGCGTGCCGGAGCGAAGCCTGCTTCCGTCCCTGAGCACCAATTCCACATCCCCAAGTCGGCTCTTCGGGAATTCCCGGTTGTAGGCGTCTTCTTCCCGAATAGAGGTCAGAGCCACGAGGCGTGAGATGTTCTCGTCTTGTAGCGAGGCATCGGCGAGTTCGTGCACCCCAAGCTGCCCGTTCGCGAGCGCCGCGGCGACGGGAAATGAGATTGCATACTGCGCAACAGGGCTTGTCCGCGGCACGCCGCGAAACAGGCGCGCCGCCTCGCGAAAAGTGGCGAGCTCGATGGAGACGATCTCGTCAAGGACGAAAGCATGTTCGCTGCGCAGCTTGAGCGCGCCTTCGATAAGCGCATGGGCCCAGCGGCAGATCGGGTAGGGCTTGATGTAATGCTGTGTGATCCTGAAAGTCTCGCCAAGGTCCTCCCAGAGTTCCGAGACCGCGTCACTTTCGACAGTGATCGCGGGCGCACCCGTATATCCGGCTTGCGCGAGGAAAACGGCCGACGCTCCAGCAAGGGCGCCGAAGGCTGAGCCATCATGAAGCATCGTCGGATGGTCGATCACCCGCATCATCTGGCTGCGCGGTCCATGGTATTCGGCGATGCCAAGCGCATCGCGCAGCTGATCGGCTCGAAGCTTGCTCAGCCGCGCACCGAGCGCGGCGACGGCAAGCGCGTTCCACGCGCCTGAGCTGTGATAGTCGCTCGCTGTCTTGTGCAGCGCGATCGCGGCACGCGCACCCACCTCGTAGCCGATCACGAGTGCGTCGATGGCTTGTCGCGCGGGAAGCGCGGGCAGCGTTTGCGCGAAAGCGAGGAGGGCCGGCACCACGACGACCCCGGTGTGGCCCTTGCTGGGGTTGTATCCGTCATGAGCGTCGAGATTGTCGATCTGAGCGGCGGCCGCAAATACAGCACCGGGCACGCTCACGGTTCTCCCGTCGAACAGGAGTTTGGCCGCAGGCCCGTCGGGTCCTGCACGGTAAAGTCGAGTGGCTACATCGCGTGCGATGCGCGCCGGCTCCATCGTCGCTGCCGCTGCGGCGACGCCCAGAGTATCGAGGAGAAGAAGCGATGCGAAACGCCGAACCTCTTGTGGAAGACGCGAAGGCCGCGTTCCCAAGATGAAGTCGCCGATCGGAGCAAAGCGTGCAAGGGAGATTTCGCGCGACATTTCTCAATCTCTCGTCTGCATCGGCAGGAAGTCGGATTTCCTCGAAACGCGCTTTTCCCCGCGGATACCTTTCCTCAATAGCCGCGGCAAGGATCGACCACATTCTGCCTCTTCTCGCCGCGACGCCAACGCTCGACGTTGTCGCAGAACATCTCTATCGAGCGCCTCTCCCACCCCTGGTAAACGCTCGAACAATGGGGAGTGACGATCACGTTCGGCATCGTCCAGAGGGGACTCTCGCGCGGCAGCGGCTCCGTCTCGAACACGTCGAGCGCCGCGCCTTTCAGCCGGCCATTCTGGAGGGATTCGAGGAGAGCGGCTTGCCGCACGATTCCGCCGCGCGAAACATCGACGAGGACACATCCGCACTTCATGGTTGAGAATTGCGGCCGGTCGACAAGGTGACGCGTTCTCGGTGTGAGCGGCAGGCAAACGAGCACGCCATCCGCCTGTTCCAAGAGGTGGCGAAGGTCGTTCGGACCGACAACGTGCTCGACGTTCTGCGTGGCGATCGGATTTGCGCGCATGCCGATGACGCGCATGCCGAATGCGACCGCGAGCGCAGCCACTGCGCGCCCCGTGTTGCCGAGGCCGAGGATCGCAAGCGTAAGGCCTCTTACCGTCGCGACCATGCCGTCGCTCCAGCGGCGTTCGCGTTGGTGGGCGGTGAACTCGTGAAAGCCCAAAGTGAAGTGGAGGATCGAAGCCATGGCATATTGGGCCATAGTCTCGGCGCCGACCCCCGCGGCGTTCGTCACGGTGAGACGCGAAGTATCCCAAGGGGCGAGATGATCGATTCCCGCGCCGCCAACGGATACCCATTTCAAAGAAGGGCAGGTGACGATGGCTTCGCGCGGAAACCCGAGGGTGCCGGCGAAGCGCACGCTATAGAGGATCTCCGGTTGCTCGTCCTCGAGAGCCTCCGGGAGCGCCGCGTAGCTCGTGCAGCAAGTGAGGTCCATGCGGTCGAGGCGCCGACGCAGAACATCGAGCACCAGCTCGGGCTTGTCGTAGTGAACCATGAGCTTCATTGCGTTCATCGCCGTTGGCGCGTTGCTTCATTCATCCAGCATCTCGTATTCCGCTTCGTCTCCCGATCCCTCGGGCCGTTTTGCCCTTTAAAAAAATAGTTACCAACTTCGGCCAAATTATCGGGTCGAAGGCAATGCTTGTGGCGAACTGCCTCATGCCGAGCCCCGGCAGGGCATTTGCCAGATTCAAGGTTCTATTCTTGTGTTCCAAGAGGATTTGTGGCCACAATAAAGCAAAACGCCCATAGAATGCTCATTTGTGAGCACAATCCCGCCAACGCTGCAAAGGAAAAGCCGCCGCTTATGTGCTTGATGCCGCCACTTGCCGAGTATGAGGACCGATGACTTACGCCAGCGATATCACCACTTTCGACGAATTCGTTCTGCCATGGGAACAGCTTCGACTCTTGGCTCTCGCCGCCCTCGGTCTGGGCTTTACGATTGTGGCGGCTGCGTTGGTCGTTTCGGTGATATCCGCGAGTTGCGCGCTTTTCGCCTCGCTTACTTCCACCACCGGTCCTGCGGCCAGTCCTAGCCTACGAATCGGAGAAAAGCCGAATGTGCTTGCGAGCGCGGGCGCTTTCCCCTTGCAACCAAGGAAGCCTGTCGCGTCCCGGATGTCGATCGAGGGGAGCGCGCCCGAGACCCCCGCGATTGCCGAGCCGGCCACACCTCTGAATGCGACTCCATCCTTGACCACGGCGACCCCGAGACACGCGACGCTCAAAGTTGCGACGACGACTCCAAGTGCGGTGCTGCCGGCAGAAGCGGCACCTTTGCGCAGCATCACCGCGACCCTCGATGCTCCGTTGCCTCCGTCGGGCACGGGATCGCGCCTCGTCCCCTTGCCGCCCAGGCGCCCCATGGACACGGTAGCAACCACGACAGCTTCGGCCGAGGCGCCCGCGTTTTCCCAGCCTGCCCAGAACAAGGAGGCTGCTCATCCGCTTGCGAGCGACGCGAAGCCGCGCGCGGGTGCAACGCCCGAGACTGTCGTGACGAGCGCGCCCGCGCAGGATGATCGCAATCCGCTGCAGAAGCTTTTTTCGGCATTCTCTCAGGCAACAAGCTCGGCCTTCGCCGCGCGCACCGAAGGTCAAGGCGCTCTAGCCGGGCTTGGTGGTCGGACTGCGCTCTACGATATCGAGGCGCACACCGTGTATTTGCCCAGCGGCGAGAAGCTCGAAGCTCATTCGGGACTCGGGAACCGGTTCGATGATCCCCGCTATGTCAGCGAGAAGAACCGGGGAGCGACGCCGCCCAATGTTTATGACCTCGAGCTGAGGCGCGATCTGTTTCACGGCGTTCCTGCGTTGCGCATGAATCCGACCGGCAGCGGCAACATGTTCGGCCGCAACGGCATCCTCGCCCATAGTTACATGTTGGGGCCACGCGGGGACTCCAACGGATGCGTGTCATTCCGCGATTATCCCAAATTCCTTCGTGCCTTTCAGAGTGGTGAAATTTCCAAAATAGCGGTCGTCACTCACGTCGGGGCGCCTTTCAGCGTGGCGTCGAGCCACAATTGAGGTAGCCGCTCCTTCCGCTTCGAGCCTAGCATTTGGTGCGGGAACGAGCACAGGCTTTAGACGTTTCGAAAGGGCGGCAAAGGGACCTGAGCGCGCGCGCTCGCCGCCTTTCCGATTGCAAAACCGCCCGCCGAGCTTTTGCGCATTTTGAGAGCTGGCCGGAGAACAGCGCCATGCGTCTACTCATCGCCCTGCTCATCATCATCTACCTCGTCGGTGTTGGAGTGGAACTCTCGCCAACGATCCAGACGAAATGGAGTGGCGCCTCGGCCTCCGAGCTCGTGGCAAGTGTCGTGCAGGAGCTTCCTGACGCCATGGCCTGGCCAGCTAGGCTTTTGCACCGGATGACCGATCGCGCCGACCACATTTGAGGCAGACGATTTCTTGCGGCTGCTCCAGGACTGGAGGTACGCCGTCTTCCTCGGATGCGGCAGCTGGAATGTTACGTCTCTCTTTTCGCCCACCAACGTCTGCGCTCGGGAGGAGGCGAGGCGAGCCTCGGGAGGCCTCTAGTCTAGAGCGGTCCTTGGGTGTGCGTTCACTCACCGCTTGCGTGGATGCAGTGCTATGCGTGGGACTTGATCGCCGTTGAGTGCTTTCAGGGCCTGGTAGACCGTCCAGTCGCGCATCACCCTCGCCATGTCGGATTCGAGGCGCTGCTCCACAACCCGCATCGCACTTTCCCTGTCCGCATATCGGCCGCATTCGACGGCATTGATCGAAGCCGAATAGCTCGCGGCCTCCTCTCCGGAAGCTGGCTTGAGCACGACCGAGCAGCGAAACGCTCCTCCGATTTCGAGCGAATAACCCTCACCACGCCCCCATCCCCAACGGCTCCATTTGGCTCGCGTTCGCATGGTTTTTCGCATCGATGCTCGTTGTTATGTTCCCATTTTGTTCTTCACTCCTGCACAAGTCAATGTGGAAGCATCAAGAATGATCCGGGCGAGATGCCGCAGTCCACCGACCCACCTATGACGAAGCCCATCCGGGGCTGCGGCGCGACGACGGGTGAAGCTAGGGCAGGGTCCATTCTTCCTCGACACTACTCACTCCGAGCCGAACAGCTTACGAGGACAGATATGCGCAATCATCTGCTCAATATCTCCCGGGGCGCTGGCCTTGTTGGCGCCGCTGGCGGGGGAAGGCCTTCGGACGCGGCCGACATCAACGCGGTGCTGCGCAGCTTCGATTCCGCTGCGTGGCGGTTTCAGCTTGCCGAGACCCTCGGCATCCTGCTTGCGATCAAACGAAGAGCTGGGGAATGTGATTTCGTTGTGGATGATGCCGAGGTGAAAGCATTGAACACTTGGCTCGAGCAGCCTTCCACCGAAGTCGCCGACACATCGGCCTTTGTCACGCGCCGCGATCAGGTCGACGGCATCATGAGCTCCTTACTCGAGCTTGCGCCCGCTGCCGTATGCGAGGCGGCTGAAGAAAAGCTTTCCGGCTCATTGAAACACGCTTTGCATCGGTAAATCGGCGCGCGGATACTCGCATCGCCAAGTGTCTCGCCGCACTGTCTTGTGCACCTTCGTGTGTTGCACGGACGAAGCACGGTGCTCCGCTCCTGGATCGTGACTTCCGCAGTGGGGCGGTGCTAGCTTTCACGTGCAGTGCGCGTAAATGGCTGCGTTGCGCCTCGGCCGCCGGCTCCCCGCCCTCACATCGGCCGAGGCGCTCTTTTTTCTCCCGCACATTCCCCCGCGCTTGCGCTTCGAACCGTTGACCCACCGGACGGTCGTAGCGCCCGCAGATAAAGTGCGAGATCAGGGCAAAGCGCCCCGATCTCCACGTTTATGGAAAAGTACGGCCATCAACTCTTGCCGGTTCCGGACTTCATATGGCTGCGATAATGGTGCTTGTAGTGATGGTGGTGAGGGTGGTGTGCAGGTGCCATTCCGCTCGAGGCGGCCGCCATAATGACGCCAGCCTTGCTCGCTGGATCGCTCGGCGCAATTCCCGCTCCGACAAATGATTGAGTGGCAGACGACGCAGCGGTCACGGCAGTCAAGCTAAGTGTAAGGCCGGCGGCGATGATAGCAATTCGCATCGATCCCTCCTTTTTGGACCGCACCTTGCGTGCGGACGGAGTTGGATACTGCGGCTAGGCAGCTGACGTGTCAAACGAACGTGAAATCTTCTTATCTGCCTGATGAGATTTATGGCCATATACTTCAATGCAATAGACGAGGTAGCGTGCCCACCGCGCCTCCTGCTGCCCTTCGAATGAAACTGAGTAGTTCGCAAGGCGTATCTGTGGTTGAAAATGTTCGACTTCAGCCTGATGGTCGCATCAGGTACAATGCAAGGGCTCCGGCCGACCAAAATGGGCCCCCGCGACAAGCTCAAGGGCGCGCTTCGAGGACCATGTTGAAGGGTGTTTCGGTGGCGCGCCGAAATCGCGTGAAGCCGGCCTCGCTCGCGACTTGTCGAAGCCGGCGCTCTCCCGCTTGCGCGCCGAGCCCGAGCGCGACCTCTTGAGAGAGGGATGCCGGCGTGCAAATGAAAGTTGAGGCGCTGTAGTAGACGCGTCCGACTGGATTGAGATTGTCCTTCAGCTTGTCGTGAGCGAAAGGCTCGACAATCATCCAAACGCCATCCTTCGACAAACTCTCACGCACATGCTTGCCGGCGCCAACCGGGTCCCCCATGTCGTGCAGGCAATCGAAAAAGGCGACGAGGTCATAGCTTTTCGCCGGAAAATCCTTGGCCGTGGCCTTGGCGAAGGTGACGCGATCCGAGACACCGGCTTCCTTCGCCAATTCTGTGGCGCGCTCGAGAGACGGAGTGTGATAGTCGAACCCGAAGAATTCGGAGTTCGGGTAGGCCTTCGCCATCAAGATGGTCGAGGCGCCGTGTCCGCAACCGACATCGGCCACTTTCGCGCCCGCTTTGAGCTTGGCTTCGACACCATCGAGCGCCGGAAGCCAGGTCGAGACGAGATTGGTGTTATAGCCCGGCCGGAAGAATCGCTCCGTTCCCGAAAACAGGCACTTCGAATGGTCGTGCCAGCCCACGCCCTTTCCGGTGCGGAACGCCTCTTCGACCTTCGGCTCGTCGAGATAAGTCGCTTGCACGATATCGAAAGCCCCAGCAAAGAAGATCGGGGAATCCTCCTCGGCGAAAGCCATTGCCTGTTCGGCGGAGAGCGAGAACGCATCCTTCTGCGCATCGTAGTCGACGTACCCGGAGGCGGCCTGCGAGGCGAGCCATTCGCGAACGTAACGCTCATGCAGCTTGGTCTTTTTCGCGAGCTCCGCCGACGTGACGGGGTTGCCATCTGACATCGCCTTGTAAAGGCCGAGCCGGTCACCGAGCAGAATGCTCGCCCCCGCTATTGCGGCCCCGAGATCACCGACAAGTTTTCCCGCCAGCTCGTTCAATTTGTCGGGGTTCGGCTCACGCATATTGACCTCCCTTCGATCGAGATCGCGTAGTCATTTTAAGAATTATCAAATGAAAATGTCGAGATCAACGATGGTTGTTATTACACAACGCTGACCGAGTACTTTGCAGCGAGCGCGAATGATAATGAGACGCTGTGGTCTCACTCCAACGTGAAGAGAATATGGGCCGATCCCTAGGCCGTCTCGCAACCGCTCGGCTCTAAAAGGACACCACGACCGGGGTTCCGATCGGTACCCGGGAGTACAAATAGATGGCGTCTTCGTTCAACATGCGAAGGCAACCGCTCGAGGCGCGCTTTCCGATCGACCAGGGTTCGTTCGTGCCGTGGATTCGATAAAGCGTATCTTGCTCGCCGCGGTAAAGGTAGAGCGCCCGTGCTCCCAGCGGATTTTTCGGGCCTCCTTGCATCCGCGCCGGCAGGCTCGGGTTTCGCTTGCGCATTCCGGCGGTCGGGTGCCAAGCCGGCCAAACCGCTTTCCTTCCCACCTTGGCATGTCCTTCCCAGCGGGCACCGTCGCGTCCGACGGCGCAGCCGAAGCGAATGGCCTTTCCGCCCTCCAGCGTGAAGTGAAGCCAATGCTGAAGCGTGTGGACCACGATGGTTCCTGGTGCCTCGTCGGTCCGATAATCCACGAGGGTGCGGCGGAACTCGGGAGGTATCGCGGACAGGTTCGTCGCCTGGTAGGTGACCTTCCCATCCTCGACGGGTCCCAAAAAATATTCGTGTCGCTTGAATTCACGCGCTGCGGCGAGGTCAGGCGCCGCGGTCAACATCGCCGCGAAAGATGTCAAAAATCGTCGGCGGTTCATCTCGAGGCACTCCTGGTTTTCGCAGTTGCGTTCAGGCTGGCGGCGTCAAGTCGCGCGCCCCGGCGCTTGCCAGCTCGGGTTCGCACGGCTTGCGATACGAGGCTCGCCAACGCCTTGCCCTCCACGCCAACTGTTTTTGTGCTTTGCGAGGTTAGGTGCCGGCAACGGATCCAGCCGATGCCGAAACATTTCACGTTGGATTTCTCATTGGCCATTCGAACTTGGGTCCGCATAGAGACGAATGGGTGGGCGCACAAGACCCGCGCGAATTGAGCTTGTCACCAAGGGAACAGGCTCAACCCTTTCGTCCTGGTATCGTGACCCCACCTCGCGGGTCAAAGGCAAGCTGGGCGAGGAAAGTCGGTGAGCGTCGTTGCCTCGTACGCAGAGGCGCGCCCTCACCGCGTCTTTACGGGAGCCGCGCGAGGGCGACAGGCAAAAAGGGAGAAATTCCATGCACGGGACATTTCCCGAGAGGCTTCCAAAGAGCACGACGCTTTCGGAGACCAGCGATGATCCGTGGACCGATTTGAGGATTACCTTCGCCATCGCCCTCGTGCCTCTCATCCTGGCGACGCTCGTCGCAATCTTCCGTTTCGGAAGCGCAACCACGCCCGCCAGAATCTTGGACGTTCTGGTGGCTGCGACCTCCGCAACTCCAATGTGAACGAGGTATTCCAATAGGCGCGAGCAGGCCGGGTTCGCGCCGGCTCTGCGGCTTGCGCTTTGCGCTTGGTGCCGTTTTTTTGTTTGTTATAAACTGCGCGTCGCCGCGCTCAGTTGGGACGAACCCTTTCGGTGATCGGCAACAGCACTGCGCCCGGTGACAACCTGCCGAACCGGCGGTTTGGAAAAAGTTCAAAGCTTGGAGAAATGACTCGCCCGACCATTACATCTGCCCAATGTCGCGCGGCTCGGGGCTTGCTCGGGCTTACAAGGGCGCAAGTCTCAGACCTTGCCCTTGTTCCGCGCGTCGTGATCGAGGACTTTGAAGCGGAAGGAAGCATGCCGAGCGCCGATTACCCGGCAGCGCTGCGCCGCGCGTTCGAGCAGGCGGGCTGTGTCTTTGTAGACGAGAATGGCGGCGGACCTGGCGTCAGGTTGAAGACGTTACAGTCTCCTTGAGGCATGCGGGCCACGTTCTCATAAGCGGCTTGTGAGACCCATTTCACAGGATCGTCATTCGTCTCCCGTGTGGGCTACCTCGGAATAGCCACTTCGCGAGGGGCCAGTGGTCACGATAGCCACCTATTTCTGTCTCCATGACAAAAGGCCATCTCCAGGGGAGGCCGGCATGGACGACCCGATCGATGAGGGATGCATCACCAATGAAGAACTCGCAGCTTGGCTGAAGCTGATCGAGAACGACATCCTCAAGCCGCAGACTGCGAGACCCTCGGCCATCGTATCGGAGCCCTCGGACCCGGTCAGCTCCTCGCGAACGATGTTGGTCGTTATCGCCACCTTTGCAGGCTCGGTCACCCTCGCTTGGCTGACCTTACTGGTCTGGTTGGCCTTCAAGGGCATATCGCTTCTGTCGTGAGCGACTTGGCGCTTCGCGGCCCAGTATGGCGGCCGAAGTCCGGCGAGCTCTCTCGAGAATACACCGGATCTACCTCTGGCCTACCCAAGCTCCATTCGGTCTTGCATAAGAAGGAACTTACCAAGCGCAATTGGCGTTCGCGAAGCTGCAATGTACGAAGCAACCGAAAACACTTTCGATGAAGTCAGGTTGAGGGCCGCCGACTATCGAATGAGAGCGGAAGAGTTGCGCATGCGCGCGACATCGATCACGTGGGCCGAGGCGAGGGCAAATATTCTTAAGGTCGCCGAGACCTACGACGCACTCGCGCAGACCGTCGAAGATATCGCCGAGCGGCAGGCCCGGCCTTGGGTACCAGGGGAATCCCCATTGGGCGCGAGTTGAGGTCTCGCGAAAAAAACGTGCGCGCGGTCTGATCTGCGTTTTCCGCCGCACTGTGCCCTTCGCGCATCATCCGTGAAAGGCCGAGGGTGTTCTCGGATTCTCGCATGCATCGGGTGCGAAATATGCAGACGGCTCGATGTGAGCCAGCGGACGCTTATTGAGTCTGTCGTGCGGTCTGAAAAACCGGATAGTCCTCGCGCGTCGCCCCTCTCACGATCGTGACCGTCGTCGTATTGGCGCGCTGTGTCGATTGGGACGCAGTCATGTCCGCGACGCTGCGCAATGCCAGGGTGAGCGCACCCGAACGCTGCGCCAGCGCGATGGTGTTGACCTCGTCGGGCTCGAGCTCGAGCGTTGCGGTTTCGCCGACCGCGACACGATCTCCGTTCTTCTCTTCAATGTTGGGCCCAATGGCGAGGACACGAATGTTCTGAAGCAGCGTTTCGCTGGAATAAACGTCCATCCCTTGTGTTCTCGACAGCCGCACATCCTTGTAGATTCGAATGACGTCGACGTGATCGTTCGGCAAGATCAGCGTGCCCGCACTGTTCGAGCCTCGCTGATCGATGCTGATAGCGAGGGCCCGCTTACCTTCAGGCAGGATGGTTGCGAGATATCCCGCATCCGATTGAACGAGCTTGTCCTTGTTGATGGGTTCGTTGGTGACGAAGTTTTCTTTGACGAACGAACCGACGATTTGCGCTTCGCCGTCGGAAGCCTTGTCTTTGATGACCATGCCGTTGCCGAGCCCTCCCGCGGGCCAGGGAAGCCATTTGAGGTGTTCGGCGGTGATCTTTGTGCCCACGTGCAGATCGGTCGAGGCCACGAGGACTTCGGCCGCGGGGACAATCTCGGGCTTGGGAGGCAGTTGGGGAAGCGGCGGCGGAGCCCGTCCGGTCGACAGATATGCCGCTATCAACCCGGAAACGAGGGCGACAGCAATGATCGGCATGCGACCTGGTTTCATTCGCCCATACCCTATGACCACGCCGACGCGGCGTTTAATCGCGAAAGTCGCTACGAGGAGCGAACCATTAAAGAACCAAAAGCCTAAATTCGCCTTGTAAACTTCACAGCAAAATGCCTGACGGCGTTTACGTTGTTGCAATTGGGAAGTGTGGGAGGTGAGTAGTGAGACCGTGATGGGAGTGCCACGTTACGCTCCTTCACCCTTGGCCGTTCGCCCCTTACCTGGAGAGCTATTGAGGCGGTTGGGCGTCGGGTGCTCGAATAACGTATCTCGAGCTTGCGTCGAGCAAGTGCAGATTGTTGATCACGACCGGATTATCGGGCTCTAGGCTGAGAGCCGTCGCGAATTTGGCGCGCGCCTTTTTCAGCTCCCCGCGCAACATGTACGAATAGCCCTCGTTGTTGAGTATCTGGAACGTCTCGCCCTCGAGTTTGATCGCCGCGTGGTAGGCCCTGTCAGCGAGGTCGAAACGCCCGAGGCGATCGTAGCTCGCAGCGAGCCCAATCCAGGCGGTCACGTCTTTTGGCGCTTTCTCGACGGCATCTTGGAAATAGTGCTGGGCAAGTCCGTAATTTCCTCGATTGAAATGCTCGATTGCAAGATGAAGAGGTTCGTCCGAGGGGTAATACTTCACGTC
The DNA here is from genome assembly GCA_019247605.1 of Hyphomicrobiales bacterium. Lineage (GTDB taxonomy): Bacteria > Pseudomonadota > Alphaproteobacteria > Rhizobiales > Beijerinckiaceae > GAS188. The sequence goes on along the minus strand of JAFBAS010000187.1, from coordinate 1,896 downwards.
ACCCGGGTCGACTACTGTCGGCGTCGTCGCGGGGAGAGATGCATCCGGGACACCGGCCGCCGTCGGGGGGGCGAGATCGCTCGTCTGGCAGCCGACGAGAGCAGGAAGCAGCAGGCCCGCCGCGATGAAAGCTCGTGCCCGCGCTTTGATGGTTGTCTTTGCCAACCTCGATCCCCGATTATTCGACAACCTGCGGCCACTGCGAGAACACAACGAAGATAACTACCGTAAGACAGCGACCTGATGCTGAACCTGCTGGGGATTTATCCAAAAGATTGTCTCTAAGCTGTAAATCCACGGTCACGGATCGGTAAATGTGAGGGCATGGTTACCTTATCGCTGAAGGCGGCACCCGTCGAACAGCGCAGAATGACGGCGGGCGCTGAGAGCCGGGGATCGCTTCAGCCTTTGAGTTCGAAGGGCTCGACCATATGGGACGGCACCCAGCCCCAGGCTTCCGCGCCTCCGACCTCGATCCAATCGTCGCTTCGCGCGTGCACTGTGAGAACGAGACGGCCCGGTACGACGCGGACAATGGATGCTCGATTTGTCGGCTGGCTCCTGATGTTGGTCGTCGCTCGCGTTGCCACGTGCGCCAGACCGTCGATTGCGGTCTGGGCACGCTCCGCTTCGAACGGCTTTTGCTCGCGCGGCCAAGTCGACATCAAAAAGATTGGTGAGGATATGTGCGGATCATGGGGAGGCTCGAACATGTGTTTGGGTTCGACGAGGGCGATCCCTAAGCGCCGCGGTTGTTTTTCCGGAGAGACCGCAATGGCACAAAGGAGGATGGCGGCCGCGACGAGCGCGCAGGCAGCCGTGCCGAAACCGAGGTTGCTGCTCTTTTCCGTGCTCGCCCGCCGCGCGCCTGTCCGGTTACCGCCCATCGTAAATTGAATTTGCAACAAAAAACTGAACTCGCCAAAACCGAAGTTCATCCCGATGACGCGATGGCGGGCATTGAGCAGACCGTCAGGTGTGTCGATCTTGATGATCGCTGTGCACAGTAATAGCTTGCCTCCAGGTTCGCCGCGCCATGGCATCGTTGCATCCCGCGGCGAGTGTAGGCGAAGGAGTTGTCGATTTTGCGCCGCAGGCGGGCCAATCCTTGTCTCGGACAGGTCCGCGACGCGGGCCAGGTCCCGCGCTCTTTCGTTGACGTAATCGTCATTGCCAAGATCGAACTTTCGCTGAGCGCGATCGTGCCGATTGAGGCCTTCGCTTACTGCCGCAATGACATTTCGAGCATCGACATTGCCGTTGAGCCTGCGCGCGTTTTCCAGCCCTGACACAAACAGGCTCGTGAGCTCCTGGATCGAGTGGTGGTGGCCTTCGCGGTCTTCGGGCATGAAGGCTGAATGAAATTGTTGGTCCAACTCCGGGGCGGCTCGTTCGAAAGGGCGACGGTGCTCTTTTGAGCCCGACGCTTCGTACTCCCAATCATGGCGCAGGCGCCGGCCGGCCGCGATCATGGGGCGGCGCCGGTCACGCTCGTGGCTCCGCCCGAGACGTCGTAGAGAGGCGAGATAGGTTTGGCGGCTTCTTTGATCTTGGTCACATCCTTGTAGCGATCGACGGCGGCCGCCAATCTCTGGCCGTCTCCTGGGATGTGCGTGTCGTATACGTAGCGCGGCCAGGGATCGATGATGTGAATGGTTTCGTTCGACTTCTCCGCATTCCCGGCGCTCAAGGTGATGCTCTGGCTTCTTATGGTGTTCTGCTCGAAGGGATCATCGAACGGCAGCTCATGCGAACAGCTCGCGAGGGCTGACGCGAGGATCGGAAGAATGAGAAAGTGCCGACGCATCACTTTTTCGTCACATGGGGGTTCGCGTCGTCCGGCTCCGACTGGAGGATGTGGCCGTAAGGACCCGTGAGATCGCCGCCGCTCGACAC